>JAYVJN010000578.1:0-15198 GCA_043769325.1 Acidobacteriota bacterium | reverse complement strand
TTCAAGAAAAAGAATTATGCCGGCTATGAAGCTAACTCTTTTGTTCTCTTTGCGCCTTTGCGTCTTTGCGTTAATTTCTTTTTCTTGAAGTGTATAGCTGCTGGCTACTGGCTTCGTGGTGTGCTACGCCCTTACTTCGTGCGGGCTTCCGCATCTGGCACCATCTGGGTAAGGTTATTTTATTCGCGTTACATTATGGTTGCGCGGAAATAATTTGCAGCAGCGAAAATAAAGCCGGTTGGCAAAATAATTATTTGACTCCATTAACTTACGCACAATTATTGCGCGGCAACCCCCTCTTCCGGCGGTTGTGGCTGGGCCAGGTGGCGTCGGAATTAGGCAGTTGGTTTGACGCGGTGGCGGTTCTTGGTTTGGTGCGCCAGGTTTCGGGCGCGTCGCCGGAAGCGGCGGCGTTGATTTTGGCGTTGCGCTTTTTGCCTTTTGCTCTAGCGGGGCCGCTGGCGGGGACACTGGTTGACCGCAACTCGCGGCGATTCTTTATGTTAGCGGCGGATTTTGGGCGGGCCATCGTAGTCTTAGGCTTTTTATTCGTGCGTGGCCCGGAAGATTTGTGGCTGGCTTATTTGTGCGCGTTTCTTAACTCGGCCTTGACCGCTTTTTTCGACGCCGGCAAAAACGGAGCGTTGCCGAATCTGGCCGGCGAACGCGGTCTGCTGGCAGCCAATACGCTGATGTTTTCCACGCGCTTTTTGTTCCTCGCGTTGGGTTCAGCCTTGGGCGGCATCGTCGTCACAAAATTCGGTTATCGGGTGGCGTTTGTGGTGGATGCGGCGTCGTTTCTGGTGTCGGCGTGGTGTGTGTGGGGTGTCGCGGAACGATTTATGCGTCCGGCTGTGGTAGCGACGGACGAACCGGCAGAACGGCTCAAATTTTGGGATGACTGGCGGGCCGGTTGGCGGTTTATCTTTCAGCAAAGACTGGTTTTATTGCTCATTGGCATGAACATTATTTGGTCGTTAGGCGGCGGCGCGGCTAATTTGATGTACGAGCGTTTGGGTGGCGTAGAGTTAGGGCCGCGCGACGGTTGGACAAACGACGGGGCTGTTTCGTTTATTTTTACCGTTTTGGGTATCAGCCTCTTTATCGGCATGATTTTAGCGCGCCGCGTCGGGGCTTGGGTGGAAGCCAAAGGGCTGATTGTTCCGTTTATCGGTTGGACACTCATCGCGCACGGGCTGTTCTGGGCCGCAACCGGAGTTACACAGCATTTGTGGCAGATGGCGTTGATGATATTTTTCTCAAGAGTAATTATCGGCGTAGAGTTTGGCGTGCAAGACACGCTGCTTTTACGCGCCTTGCCCGACAACCTGCGCGGACGCATTATGACCACAGACCGCGCCGCCGAAACCCTCGTCACCGGACTTTCCTTGCTGGCAGCGGGCCGCGCGTTGGCCTGGTTTACGCCGCAAACCGTGAGCATCGCGGCGGGCTTCCTCACCGCCTTGCCGGGCCTGGTCTGGTTTTTGGCTTGCGGTGTTGGTTGGGCGCGTTTGCCGGAGAGTAGGAGAAGTGGAGTGACGCAGAGAGAGTGTGACGCAGAGAGGGAGTGACGCAGTGGAGAGAAATTCTCTGCGTCACTCTCTCTTTTTCTTATGCGGTAATAATCGCGGCGCGCATTCCGGTCAGTTCGGATAAATCTTTGGCGTAGATGGTGTCAACGGGCCGGACGCGCTTGATGGTTTCGGCGAGTTCGGCGGTGGTCACAAAGCCGTCTTCGATGTGGACGACGGCCCATTTGGGCAGATGGTTGGCGGTCTGTAAAAGGTCTTCAACGTAGTGTAGAAACTGTTGTTTGGTTTCCATGCGCGGGTGGCCGTTGGCGGCGTGGGAGCGCGAACCGTTTATCCACGAGTCGCGCCACGCACTTAGGGGCGCGCCGTTGCTGCGCGGCGCGGGCAAGCGCAGGAAATATAAATCGCTCTGTTGTTGTGCGGTAAAATCACGCGCCGATTGATTTGTGCCGGTGTTGCGTTGCGCGTTGTTGACGAGTGGCGGTTGGCTGGCCCAGAGACGGCGAAAGACTTTGGCGAGAGGTTGACGCAAAACGCGCGTGTCTTCATTGAACGACAGCGCGTAATCGCCCACTGCCAGCGTGATAGCCATCGCCAAGGCCCGCGTCGCCGGCACGGTCAAACGGTCTAAATTGCGCCGCACATTGTCGAACCACCAAGCGTCGGTTTCGTTAAACCAATCACGCAAAGAAGGGTTCGCCAGCTTATAACCGGGCACATAGCAATCTTCGAGCACCACGCTTAAATCGGTTTCGGTGAGCGGGTAAGCGTTATTTTCAATGAACGCTAAAGCTTTAATCCAGGCCCAGGAAGCGGGGTCATTAGCCGCCACGCGATAGCCCCAACGTTTGAGCGCGAGGCCCAAATGCGGTTCTCCCGTGAAGGGCATAGCAATGGAATGGAAATTCAAACGTCGCAAGACGCTTAGTTCAAAGGCCAGCCAAGACGGTGTGCCGACGCTGTAAATGATTTGTCCGGTCATGTCCACAAATGGTCTGCTCCCGCTTCCGCAGGTATTTTTACCGATTCTTCCGGTGTTGTCTCAACGGTTGCGGCAGTGAGCGGCGTTTCCGCTTCCGCTTGGTCAATCTCAGCCGTAGCGATTGCCGTTGCCGCGCTGCTTTCATACTCTGGCGCAGGTTGATAGTAAGGCGGCGGGATAGTCTCTGCCAGAAGCGGCGCGACAGCGGGCGTGTCTGTTTCCGCCACAACTTCCCCAGGCGCGATGGCAACTTCGGCTTCAGTTGGTATCGGCAGGGCCTCAGCCACGGGCGCGGCAACTTCTTCCAACGGCGCAAATGTTTCCGTCTCAGCCATTTCTGAGATGGCTGTAACCTCTTCCTCAACAGCAGTTATGTTGGGCAAGGCAGTGTGCGCCGATTCGTAAATGTCCTCTGCCGGTTGAGGCGCGGGGGCGTAAATTGGCTCCGTCGTGACTATCTGTTTTACCGCGTAGGAGCGCAATTCCGGCAAATCTTCGAGCATGAATAAAGCTTGGGCCACAGCCGGGTCGAATTCCAGTCCGGCACCTTCGGCTATTATGCGCAGCGCGGCTTCTTCGGTCAAAGCGGGCCGATAAGGGCGTTCATCCGTGAGCGAAGCGTAAGCGTCGGCGACATGAAGAATTCGCGCTCCGAGGGGAATCTGTTCGCGTTGCAGCGCGTCCGGGTAGCCGCCGCCATTCCAGGCTTCGTGATGCCAACGCACAATGAGTTGCACGGCGCGTGGCGTGCCTAAACGCATCGCTTCTTGTTCGCCAATAATCGGATGCCGCGCTAAATCCAGTTTTTCTTCCAGCGACAAAGGGCCGTTACGTCCTAAATAATCGCGTTGCATGACCAAAATGCCCAGGTCATGGGAGAACGCGGCGAGTCGCAAAGCGGCGCGGTCTTGTTGCGCCAGCTTAAAATTGCGGGCCAGGGCGTCGGCAATAGCCGCGATACGCGCCGCGTGCGGGTGGCGGTAACATTCCCATTCGTCAGCGGCGCGCGCCTGAGCCTGAAGTTTTTCACTAACAGCCAGTTCGGTGTCGGATAAAGTCTGATAAGCAGTTGCCATAACGCAGTAAGCAGTTAGTTCAAAGTTCAATGTTGCAGGTTCAAAGTGAAACACAGAAATACGGTATTTATTAAACCTTGAACTTTGAACCTTGAACTTTGAACTTTGAACCTTGAACTCTCCATCTACTAACCGCAATTGTTTAGCATTTAGCCGCTACTTTTTCAATGTCTCAGCACTTAGTAATCGGTCAAAAATAACTTTACCCATCGTTAAGAGGCGGTCTCGGACCGCCGCCGCCACGAGTACCGGCGGTCAGAGACCGCCTCTTAACGGGTAAGATTATTTAAATTTTGTTACTTAGTTTGTCGCGTAAGCTTCGCGCCTCTGGATGAAATGGGTCTTTTTGTAAGATACGTTTGACTTCGCCCTGGCAGCGCAGTGGGAATCCGGCGTTCCAATAAAACTCCGCCAGCATGAACTGATAATCCAGATTGTTTGGTTCCATGCTGATGGCTTCGGTTAATTCAGCTTCTGCCTGGCGTCTTGCATTAGGGTTGCCGGAGAGCGCGCGGCCAAAGTAGGCGTGGTGACGCGCCTGTGTGGGGTCAAGGCGGGCAGCTTCGGCGAGACACGCAATAGCGGCTATGTGGTCGCGGCTGGCGAGCGCGGACAAGCCTTTCTGAAACTGCTCAATAGCGCGTTTTTGCATTAACGCATCAACTTTTTGCGGTGTCCGTGTTTCACTGGGCGGCATATAAAAAGCATCTCGCCGGTTATCGTCGCGGGACATAAAAGGAGCCATGGGATTGGCGTCCGGTGCCGCAGACCGGGCCGGCGCATGACGCGCCAGAGGCAAATTAACACTTGCTGGCGCAGATGCGGGCGGCGGTTGGACGCTAACGGGTGGCGGAATTGTTGTTTTGACAGGCGGCGGCACTTTGACAGGCGGCGGCGTTGGCTTGGGCGCAGCGACTGGTGGCGTGGGCGTTGGCTTTGAGACTGGCGGGGTGACAACTTTGGAAGGAACATGACGCGCTGTGCCGGTGGCTAATTTGGCGTCGTAAGTGGCGCGGGTTTTTTCATCTTTAAGGGTTTCGTAAGCGCGGGTGACGCGGGAAAATTCGGCTTCAATGCGGCTGCGGAGGGAAGCCTCCGCCATGCGAAATAAATCCGGGTGAAACTTGCGCGCCAAACGGTAATAGGTGCTTTTGATTTGGCTCAAGTCAACACTCGGCTCTGCGCCGAGCATTTGGTAGTAATCCGTCGCTACTCCCATACGGGAAAGGTAAGCGTCAAGTTCGCGTTTGGCGCGCAAACCTTCATCAACAATCGCGGCCTCCTTATCTTCGGCTTCTAGTTCTGTCGCCACCGTCGGCAAAGCCAGCGTAAAAGCGGAGGGCCATGAAGCGCGTTTTAAGTACCCGCTAACGGACAAAACGTAGGTGGCTTGTAACGTGGCATTTTCCGGTAAACCGCTGAGGGTAAGTAAATCTGTCAGACTGGTTTCGTTGATAACCCTGGTCAAAACAAAGCCTTCATTAGGGATAAGCGGCGCGTTTTGTAAATCGTAAGCAGCCGGCGCAAAACTGTCTTGCAAAAGGGAAAGCCTTTGTTTAACTAATTCCAGAGGAATTTTGCGGGCCGCTTCTAATAAAAGCGTCTGAAAAGGTAAATCAATCGTGGCTTTTTCTGCCGGACGCACACGGGCCTCCAGTTGCCATTCGCCGTCGGGCCATTGCAGGGCTAGTTTAATTATTTCGGAGGCTTGCCAGGTAGTCACGCTATTGAGCGTGGCGCGTTCAATAACACCTTGTTGCAGCAGGGTTTGCGCCAGACGCGCATCAGGCGAGGCGGCGGCGTCAGCTTCGCGCAATTGTGCTTCAGTGACCTTTTCGGCGCGGCGCAAACATTCGGCCAAACGGAATTGTTTCAGGTTGGAGACCGCGTAAACCAAAGCCCCGCGCTCCCAATAAAAAACCAATTTGACGCGCTCTTGAGTCAGACGTAACGCGCCTGACCACTCTTCGGCAATTATTTCCCGAATTACTTCGACTAAAGGGTATTGTGACAGCGTTCCTTGCATGAATAAAAGCGGGGGCGGGTGGAGGCGGTGACGCAACCGCCTCATCTATCAATAACATATCTGCCGGCATCTTGTCACTTATGTTATTATCAAATTTTCGCGGTGGGTAAACTTGCCGCAACCGTGACGGTAAACTATTGTGTTTTCTTTATTTTGTGTGTTGCTGCGAAAGTATTATTTATGGCTTTGAAGGATAGCTTGGAGCAAGTCGAAATTACGCTCCGCCAATGTCAAACAGTTGCAGAATTTGACGCTTGTGTCGTGTTGCAAAAGGAAGCGTTCGGCTTGCCGGATAGGGAAATTTCCCCGCGCCGCCACCTAGTCGTCACGCACCACTCCGGCGGTTGGGTGCTAGGCGCGTTTGCGGGTGCGCGCCTGGTCGGTTTTGTGCTTCATTTGCTGGCTTTGAAGGACGGCGAAAAGGCCGGTTATTCGCATATGATGGCGGTGGCTAAAGATATGCAGAATCACGGCATCGGGGCAAAACTTAAATGGGCGCAACGCGCCCGCGCTCTGTCAGAAGGTGTGCGTTACATCAAATGGACCTGGGATCCGATGCAGGCGCGAAACGCTCATTTCAACCTCAACCGGCTGGGCGCGGTTGTGCGCTCTTACGCGGAAAATTTTTATGGCACGGATTATTTGCCGCAAGCCGAATACGGCGCAAACCCGCTTGGTCTTGACAGTGACCGCCTGTTCGCTGAATGGGAGCTAGACAGCCCGCAAGTTGCTGCTTTAAGCACGCATTATGCAAACGCTTTAAGCAATAACCCTGCTGCCGAAATTGCCATCCCGTCTAATTGGCTGGCCCTCGTCGCCCAAGACCCGGCCCGCGCCCGCGCCGAGCAACTCCGCGTGCGTAATGAATTTCAACAAGCCTTCGCGCAAAACTTGGTCTGCGCCGGCTTTCAACGCGATGCCGCCCGCCCGCGCTATTTGCTTTATCCATCTTCGTAAATTTCAGCTATAATTAGTTGTAGGAGGCGAGTTATGATAACGACTTTGGAAGAATCCTTGACCGACACAACACTGGTTGAAAGGGGCAAAGCCTTTTATGATTTGCGGTTGAAAGCATTGCTTGAGCCGCAGTTCGTCGGTCAGTTTGTGGCGATTGAACCAGATAGCGGACAGTATTTCGTCGGCAAAAACACGCTCGAAACAATGCGAAAGGCCTGGGCCGCGCTTCCCGACGCGCAAGTTTATTTGGTGCGGATTGGCTATGGGTACGCTCATAAATTGGGAGGCTTACGACGTTATGGAGCGAGTTGAAGGCCGGGTCAATGAGGCTTTGGAGGCTTGGGTTAATGTGGAATTGGCCGGGAATGCCGGTATTTTGAGCTTTATGGTTGACACGGGTTTTGCCGGAACTCTCATGTTGCCAATTGAATGCGCGCAAATCTTAGCCTTACCGCCAAAAGGCCGTGAGCAGTTCGTAGGAGTTGAAGGAAAGCCATTTTTAGCAACTGTGACGCAAATAGACATTTCCTGGCTAGGCGATGAGTTCACGGTTCCGGCTGTGATTAGTGAAGCGGGCGATGCGCTTTTAGGCAGCGATATGTTGGTTGACGCGGTGCTGACGATTGATTACGCGCGCGGCACGGTCAAGATTGAAAAAGAGTGAATCCAAGCAGCAACATTCGCCAGGCCATGCCGCAAGACGCGCAGTTGCTCACGGATTTAAGCGCGCAAGCCTTCCGCGAAGCGTACTCCAAAGTTACCGTAACTGCGGAAATGGAAGAGCATATCGCCAGGCACTTTCATTTGGCGGCACAACAGAGCGAGTTGCTTAACTCTGCGTTTCTCATCGCCGAATGTGAAAAACGCCCCGCCGGTTACGTCCGTTTGTGGCAGAGCGACGCGCCCGTTTGCGTGAAGGGGCCGGCTCCGCTGCAAATTTCCCGCTTTTATTTACGCAGCGAATGGTATGGCAAAGGCGTCGCGGCACAGCTCATGGAAGCTTGTCACGATTTCGCCCGAAGCCAGCAAGCGCAGACTTTGTGGCTTATGGTGTGGTCACAAAACCAACGCGCTCAACGTTTTTACCAGAAATGCGGGTTTGCCCAGGTCGGTTTTGCCGAATTTCTGTTTGCCGGTCGCGTCGTTGCTGACGATTGGGTTATGGCGCGGAGTGTGGATTAGTGATTAAGGTGGAAACGCGCACGTTAGTAAGCGTGTCAAAACGCAACTTCAAGTTGTACGCGCATTAGTTTTATTTACTCAAACATAAAAATTATAAGTTTGACATTTGCTTGCGCAGCCCGTAGGATACGGTCTTCTTGCCTGGAGGCAGCTATTCTATGTCACAAATTGAACGGGTTTACATTTTTGATACAACTTTGCGCGACGGCGAACAATCTCCGGGTTGTTCGATGAATCTGGCGGAAAAAGTGCGACTGGCGCGGCAACTGGAAGCATTGGGCGTGGACATCATCGAAGCCGGTTTCCCGATTGCCTCGGAAGGCGATTTCCAAGCGGTAAAAGCTGTGGCCGCCGAGTGCCGCAAAGTAACCGTAGCCGCGCTTTGCCGTACTAACGCCGAAGATATTTTACGCGCTTGGGAGGCCCTCAAAGATGCGGCCCGCCCGCGTATTCACACTTTTGTCGCCACATCGGACATACATCTTGAGTATAAATTGAAAAAGACCCGCGCCGAAGTCTTGGAAATGACCCGCGAGTCGGTGCGTTTGGCGCGTTCTTTGTGCGACGATGTGGAGTTTTCCGCCGAAGACGCAACCCGCAGCGACGTGGATTATTTGTGCGAAGTGTTGGCGGTGGCGGTCAGTGAAGGCGCGACAACGATAAATATCCCCGATACAGTAGGTTACACCACTCCTGGCGAATATCACGACCTCATCACGCGCATCAGGAAAGAGATTGTCGGTGAGCGCGACGTAGTGATAAGCGTCCACTGCCACAATGATTTAGGTTTGGCGGTGGCGAATAGTTTGGCGGCTTTGGGCGCGGGGGCGCGGCAAATTGAATGCACCATGAACGGCATCGGGGAGCGGGCCGGTAACGCTTCTTTGGAAGAAATTGCCATGACCATGAAGGTGCGCCCGGATCGTCTGCCTTATACGACAAATATCCAAACGCAAAGGCTTTATCCGACCAGCCGGTTGCTTTCGGACATCATCGGTTTCGGTGTGCAACCCAACAAGGCCATCGTGGGCCGCAACGCCTTTGCGCACGAAGCCGGCATTCATCAACACGGAGTTTTAAGCAATCCGCTCTGTTACGAAATTATGACGCCCGAATCTGTCGGCGTGCCGGCGAACAGCATCGTGCTGGGCAAACATTCGGGGCGCGCCGCATTAGGGCAACGCTACTTGGATTTAGGCTATCAGTTTGAACGCGAAGAGCTTAACGCGGTCTATCATCGCTTTACTGATTTGGCTGACCGCAAAAAGAAAATCTACGACCAAGACTTGTTGGGCCTTTTGTCAAACAACTCTCGTCCGGCGGCAGACTCACCGGCTTTGGCGTTGAACGCGAACTTTGCCACCTATCAATAAGACGTGAAAATTGACCGCAAATAAACGCAGATTTAGAATATCTCTGATTCTGCGTTTATCTGTTTTTGGTTGGCATCGTCAATAAACGTCTGCAATTACAGTGCTTTAATGCGCTATTAATCACACACAATTTGCCATTTTCGGCTTATGCAACTAAGTATCACATTGTTACCCGGCGACGGAATCGGCCCCGAAGTAACGGCAGAAGCAGTCAAAGCCTTGCGTCTCGTGGCTGACATTTACGGGCATGAGTTTTATTTTAACGAGCAACCGGTGGGCGGCGCGGGTTTGAAATTGACGGGCCAGCCTTTGCCGGCAGAAACGTTGGCGGCTTGCTTGGCGTCTGATGCAGTGTTTTTGGGTGCGGTGGGCGCGCCGGAATTTGACGCCAACCCGCCGGCTTTGCGACCCGAAGCAGGTTTGTTAGCTTTGCGTAAAGCGTTGGGCGCGTTTGCCAATCTGCGGCCCGCGTCTTGTCAGGAGGCGTTAGTGGAGTGTTCGCCTTTGCGCCCTGAAAGAGTAGCCGGAGCGGATTTGCTCATCGTGCGCGAACTTCTGGGCGGGTTGTATTTCGGCGAACCGCGCGGGTTTGTTAGCGAAGCTGAAGCGTATAACACGATGCGTTACAGCGAATATGAAGTAGAACGGGTGGCTCATATCGCCTTTCAAGCCGCGCAAGGACGGCGTAAATTGTTGACTTCAGTGGATAAAGCCAATGTTCTCGAAACTTCGCGGCTCTGGCGGCGGGTGGTTGAGCGCGTGGCGCGGGAATATTCAGAGGTAACATTAGAACATCTTTACGTTGACGCTTGCGCCATGCACTTGATAACCAACCCGAAACGCTTCGACGTAGTTTTGACGGAAAATCTGTTTGGCGATATTTTGTCCGATGAGGCTTCGGTTTTGAGCGGTTCTTTGGGTTTGCTCGGCTCTGCCAGCATTGGTGGTTCAGTAGATTTGTACGAACCCGTGCATGGCTCGGCCCCGGACATCGCCGGACAAGGTATCGCAAACCCTTTAGGCGCAATTGCTTCGGCGGCTATGCTGCTGCGTTATACGGCGAAACTGGCGAGAGAAGCGCGGGAACTCGAATCAGCCGTGTGCCTGGTGCTCGCGCGGGGCTATCGCACACGCGATTTAGCGCAACCCGACGCCCATTTCGTCAACACCGCCGAAATGGGCACGCTCGTTACCGAAGCTCTTGGCGAAATCGCCGAAACGCGCCACGCCTATCATGCGGTGTAAATTTGCGAGAGATGCCGCACCATTACCAACTTGCTCTGGTACATGGGTTTAGTAGGTTTTTCTAAAGTGATAAATTCGTCCGCGCTGGCGACTTGGGCCGTGACTAGATGAATGGCGTCAATTGCGCTCAACCCTACCCGGCACGCTTCGGCAAAGGCCGCTTCAATTAGCCGGTTATCAGTAGCGACGCGAATAACGCAACCCGCGAAGTAACTTTGACAGAGTTGCACTGAGGCTTGCTGTTTGTGACGGATTTTCTTAGGCAAGACTTCAAGTTCCAGAAAATCATTGGTGACAAAAGCGCGGTTAGGGTCAGTAAGCAAACGGCCCAGTTGTTGGGCCGCATAGACATTGCCGCTAGTTCCGGCAATGAGTACATTAGCGTCGAGGAAAGTGAGAATTTTAGTCATCTTCAATGGCACTTGCGCCGCGTCCGGCCCGCACTTCGGCTAAAATTTCTTCGTCAGTTAAAAAACGCCCGTTGGTAGCTAAAACCTCGCGCCGCGCGGCTAAGAGTAGCTGCACGAGTTTGTTGTCGCTATCGGCCCAGGCTGCTTGTAAGTCCTCTTCGGTCAGGATTTCGCGTTCGTTAGCCAGGGCCGGCGGGGGCATGGCCGGCGGCGTTGTCTCAATTAACACTTGTGACATAAAATTCACCTCGCCCGAAGTTTAGCACAAAACGATTTATGCAAGAATTTCCAACCACACTATACGACAAAATCTGGGCCCGTCACGTCGTTTGCCAGCCGCCGGACGAACCGGCGTTATTATTCATAGACTTACACTTAATCCACGAAGTCACGACGCCGCAAGCCTTTGAGGGTTTGCGCGTGGCGGGGCGAACCGTGCGCCGGCCTGATTTGACGATTGGCGTGGCCGACCACAACGTCCCGACGACAGACCGCCACTTGCCTATCGCGGACGACATCGCCGCGCTGCAATTGGCGACGCTTTCCCGCAACTGCGCCGAGTTCGGCATCAAACTCTTTGATTTACACGCGCCGGAGCAAGGTATTGTTCACGTTATCGGGCCGGAGTTGGGTTTGACGCAGCCGGGCCAGACTATTGTTTGCGGCGACAGCCACACCAGCACGCACGGCGCGTTTGGCGCGTTGGCGTTTGGCATCGGCACCAGTGAAGTCGAGCACGTCCTGGCGACACAGTGTTTACCGCAACAGAAAGCGCGTAATATGTTGGTACGCGCGCATGGCGCATTGGGCGTGGGCGTGACCGCGAAAGACCTGATTCTGGCGGTTATCGGCAAAATCGGCACGGATGGCGCGACGGGCTGCGTCATTGAATATAGCGGTGCGGCGGTGCGTTCACTGACGATGGAAGGCCGCATGACGCTCTGTAACATGACCATCGAAGCCGGCGCGCGGGCCGGCCTAATCGCGCCTGATGAAACGACGTTTGCATACCTCAAAGGCCGTCGTTACGCTCCCAACGGAGCGGCTTGGGAAGAGGCGTTGGCTTATTGGCGCACTCTGAAAACCGATGACGGCGCGAACTTTGACGAAATCGTCGAAATTGACGCTGCCGCCGTCGCGCCGCACGTTACCTGGGGCACGAGTCCTGGCATGGTCGCGCCGATTACAGGAGGCGTCCCCGACCCGTCCGTGATTGTTTCTGACACAGACCGCCGCGCTTTAGCGAAAGCTTTGCAATATATGGGCTTAGAGCCGCTCCAGAATTTGGCGGGAGTCACGATTGACCGTGCCTTTATCGGTTCATGCACCAATTCGCGCATCGAAGATTTACGCGCCGCCGCCCGCGTCGCTAAAGGTTACAAAGTTAATGAGAAGGTCGGCGCGATGGTTGTGCCGGGTTCGATGGCCGTCAAAAAACAGGCCGAAGCCGAAGGATTGGACAAAATTTTTACCGCCGCCGGATTTGCTTGGCGCGACGCGGGTTGTTCGATGTGTATTGCCATGAACGCGGACACGCTGGCCCCTTTTGAGCGTTGCGCTTCAACGAGTAACCGTAACTTTGAAGGACGCCAGGGCCGCAATGGGCGCACTCATCTGGTCAGTCCGGCAATGGCCGCCGCCGCCGCGATTGCCGGACATTTCGTGGACGTGCGCGAGTGGAAATTTAAGGATTAGATGTTTGGCGGTGCAAACTTGAAAAGCAAATACCCGACGACGCGCACGGGCCTACCTTCGATGATGGTGGGCGCAAACCGCCAACCACGCGCCGCAGTTTCGGCGGCCTGGCGTAACTGTGGCGGCCCCGTAATGTCAAGCACTTGAGCAATAACGCCACGTTCGTCTAACTCCAAAGTGACGGTGACTGTGCCGCTAATTTTAGTTTTGGCGGCAGATTGAGGGTATTCGGGCAGACGCTTTTGCGTGGCTTTTGCCAGCAACGAACCGACGGCCAGCGGGCGCGAGGTTGCGTTGCGTGGTGTAACCGGAGTATTTGCCACGATTGGCGCGGGCGTAGGGGTTGGGCGCGGCGGCAGAGCAATCACTAGCGGCGGCGGGGTCAACAAAGCGGCGTCAAGGGCGACTACTTCGGGCGGCGTTTCCCGGTTTGGTATATCAATTTCGTTGATTTCATTGAATTTGTATTCAATTATGCCTTCGGCTCCTTCTACCAGTAATGTCTGCTGCGTGAGTTGCAAATCGGCGCGACGTAACACTAATTTTGCCCGCACCAAACCTCGCGCTTGTTCGGCAGATGCGGCGCGAATGTCTATGACAAAAGAGTTGGCGTCCTCGCGCACGACGGTTTGGCCGGACAACTCTAACAAAGCGCGGAAGTTTTCGGCGCAAGGCATAAGTAGCCAAACATTGGCGTCAGAAAGCGGAACCGGCGGCGCATTGCTTAAAGCATCGCTTAAAGCAGTGTTTAAGCGGTATGCTTTATGCTTGCCGGCAGCCAACCACCAATCGCCGGCGGTTAGTTTATGAGCGGCATCGTAAACGCGCATAGATTGTGCGTTGTCTAACTTGCCGCGCCACCATTCAAGGCTGAATTGCGCTGTCAAATCTCCGCCGAGAGGCCGCGCTTCTAATCTGAAATAACGCCGCCAGGCCGGATTTGAACTTTGCCGGACGGCTTCGTCTTCGGCCCGTTGCGCACGAGCCAGCAATTCGCCGGCTGTGATGGGAAATTGCCCGTAACTGTTTGTGTTACAAAGGGGGGCAAGGAATAGCAGGGCGAATAGAACGCTCCGTAATAGTTGCCGCAGTTGTTGAAATACGCCGCCAATCATAGAATTCGTACAGAAAGTTAGAGTTACGCATTTATGCGTGCTTCAACGTGACGAGTCAAGCCTGTAAATTGAATGTGGGCAACGCCAATCACGCCTCAAGGCGTAACTCTAACGAGTTTCAGAGAATCACGCACAAACTATTTACAGTAACCATTAGTTTAAGAAAACGCTGGCAGTTTACCCTTTGTCGCCGTTTTGAGCAACATATGAAACCATTTCGCGCGCATACAGGTTTGGTCGCGCCGCTCGACCAGCCAAACATTGACACTGACCAAATCATTCCCAAGCAATTCCTGAAACGTATTGAACGCACAGGGTTTGGGGCGTTCCTCTTTTACGATTGGCGGTTCTTGCCGGACGGCACTGCGAATGCGGATTTTGTGCTTAACGCGCCGCGCTACGAAGGGGCCGGTATTCTGCTTGCGGCGAAGAATTTCGGCTGTGGTTCATCGCGTGAACACGCTCCCTGGGCTTTGGACGATTATGGTTTCCGCGCTGTCATCGCGCCTTCGTTTGCTGACATTTTTGCCAATAACTGCACCAAAAACGGCCTCTTGCCGGTGGTCTTGCCCGAAGCGGACGTGAATGAATTAATGCGTCGCGCCGAATCAATGGAGGGTTATCAACTGACAATTGACCTGGAAAACTGCGAAGTGCGCGACGAGCAAGGATTTCGCGCCGCTTTTATGATTGACGGGTTCAAACGCTACTGCTTACTTAACGGTTTGGATGACATCGGTTTATCGTTGCGCCACGAATCTGAAATCACGGTTTACGAAGCGCGTCGCCCGACTTGGAGCGTGTCAATTAAGGCTTGATTGGGTTCTCTGTGCTCAGTTGCCTGGTTATGGTATGCTGGCCTGGTCAAAAGGAGTTTTTTACCAATCCATGAAACGTTGCCCTTCTTGTCAACATATATACGCGGACGATGGCCTTACCTTTTGCCTGAATGACGGCGCGACTTTGCTGCTGTATGATAATGATTCAACGGCCCCTTTGCGTGAAGCGCGTGCCACCAGTCCGGCGCCGACAGAAATAATTACCGCCGCGCCAACGCCTCCGTTTGCGCCGGTATTTCACCCCTCAGTGCCTAAGCCAAAATCCAACGCGGGGTTGGCTTTTGGTCTGATTGCTCTTGCAGCCGCGGCGTTGTCAGTAATTATGATGACAACCGGATTAGTCGGGGCCGCCGCCGATTGGAACAATAACGCGGTGGGCGGGCTTATTGTCGGCACAATGTTTGTTTCGCTTTTCGGTGTCGTGTCAGGGCTCGCCGGGGTGCTTCGCGCCGTGCGTGGAGAAGCGCGTAAGTTAGTGCCAATGATGGGGTTGGTGGCAAACGCGCTGTACTTGTTGTTTATTATCGCGCTCCTGGTTTTTGGTATCGCCGTTGCTAAATAAACGCATAGTAACAGACCGAAAATAAAGTGACCCACAATGCAGAAGCCCGCACGAAGTAAGGGCAGAACACAGGGCACACTTGACGAAGTGCGTGTTTCTGCACGATATACACTTCAAGAAAAAGAATTGTCTGCGGAACACGCGAAACACACGGAAAAAAGCAGCCAAGTTCTGCCTTTGCTTACCTTTGCTTATTTCCGCGTT
>JAYVJN010000577.1:0-4690 GCA_043769325.1 Acidobacteriota bacterium | reverse complement strand
CAGCCCCGAATTTCGCAACCGTTTGGACGCGATAATTCCTTTCTCGGTGCTTTCGCCCAACGTCATCGAAAGAGTTGTGGAAAAATTCATCCGCGAACTCGAATGGCAACTCGTAGAAAAGAAAGTCACCTTGGAATTGACCGAAGAAGCCCGCGTCTGGGTTGCCAAAAAAGGCTACGATAAACTGCACGGCGCGCGCCCGATGGCCCGTCTGATTCAAGAGAAAATCAAGGCCCCGCTTGCCGAACTCATCCTTTTCGGGCCGTTAGCCGAAGGCGGCACGGCGGTTATTGACGTTAAAGGCGACGCGCTTACGATTACCACCGAAGAACGCGAAACGGAATAGATTTGTCTGCGGAAAAAGATGGAGGGGACGGGGAATCGGAGTTAGGGAATGGGAAGAATCTCTATATATCTTTCAAGAGAAAGAATTTTTGCCACAGATTACACAAATTGCACAGATTGTTGATGTTATCTGTGTTATCTGTGGCTAGCTCTTTTTCTTGAAGTGTATAGTTGCCACAAAACTGATGATTAAGCGTGGCCTCCGGCTTCCTGTCCCCAATCCCCAACCCCTAATCCCTGTCCCCTATTGCTTGCTTTTTTTCGCGTGTTCCGCAGACTTATTTCCTGAGTTTTAATTAGACTTTATGACTACCGCAGCAACTATTTCACCGCCCGCCAACCAACCAGGTTTAGAGATACGCCCGACGCCGCGCGGCGAGATGCAGCTCTATCCTTTGGACACTTTCCCCTACGAATACGCGGGGCGCGAGATTTGGGTCGAGTTTGAGATGCCGGAATTTACGGCCATCTGCCCCTTTTCCGACTTCCCCGATTTCGCCGTGCTGCGTTTGAAATACGTTCCCAACGAGCGTTGCATCGAACTCAAGAGCCTGAAACTTTACATCAACTCGTTCCGCGACGTGAAGATTTTCCACGAACACGTCGTCAACGTCATCCTGGAGGATTTCGTCGCCGTTTGCGACCCGCTCCGCGTAGAACTCGAAGGCGATTTCCATGTTCGCGGCAACATCAAAACCGTCGTGCGGGCGAGTTACCAAAAACCGTAGGCAGTGGGCACTCACAAGCCTTCGGTTCCGCACTCAGCGTTCATCATTCCGCATTTTATATTATGGATATTCTCATTACACTGGTTTTGCTGGCGATTGCCGGCGCGGGTTTGTGGGTGGCCTTTGGCTTGCTCAAACGCACGGTAAAGATGGCTATCCGTTTGGCGATTGCCGGGGCCGTAATTTTACTGGTGTTGGCTGGCTTTGCCTGGTGGAATTTTAGCGGCGGCAGCGTGCCTAAAAGCAAACCCGCCGCGACCCGACCGGCCCGTTAGACGCGCTATGCCTGACCTCGAAGCCAACGCGGATGCTACGGCCAGCCTCTGGCAGCGTTATCGCCGTTTGCCGCGCAATGTTGTGGCGTTGGGGTTGGTCAGTTTGCTCAACGATGCTTCGAGCGAACTGATTTACCCGTTTCTGCCGCTCTTTCTGAGTCTCACTTTAGGCGCATCGCCCGCCGTTGTCGGCATCATCGAAGGCGGGGCCGAATCTTTGTCGAGCCTCCTCAAGCTCTGGGCCGGTCATTTCAGTGACCGCGTGGGCAAGCGTAAATCCCTGTTAGTCTTGGGTTACGGGTTAGCAAATGTGGCGCGCCCGTTCATTGGCTTCGCCGGCAGTTGGACGCAGGTTCTGGCGATTCGTTTGATTGACCGCACCGGCAAAGGCATTCGCGGCGCGCCCCGTGACGCCATGATTGCCGATTCCGCCAACCCCGCGCAACGGGGCCTGGCTTTTGGCTTTCACCGCGCCATGGATCACACGGGCGCGGTCATCGGGCCGCTTTTAGGTTACGGCCTGGTCTGGCTTGTAGCTAAAAACCGCGACCTGCTGACCGCCGCCGATTACAAACTCATTTTTCTCATTGCCGCAGTGCCGGCGTTGGCTTCGATTCTGGTTGTGCTGTTTATGGTGCGCGAAGCGGACGCGCCACACCCAACGGACGCGCCCCGCAAAGCCCCGCCCAACTTCTCGCTGGCGGGTTTTGACGGTAACTTCAAGTTTTTCTTGATTTTAGTTGCGCTCTTTACGCTGTCCAATTCTTCTGACGCCTTCCTGATTTTACGAGCGCAGCAGACGGGCATCCCGCTCTCGCAAATCCCGCTTTTGTGGGCCGCGCTGCATTTAGTCAAAGTATTGAGTTCGCTTTTGGGCGGTGATTTATCTGACAGGCTGGGGCGCAAAGCTTTGATTGTCTCGGGCTGGCTCTTGTACGCGGCGGTTTACCTGGGCTTTGCGTTCGTCAGTTCAGCGCAGGGCGCGTGGACGCTGTTTTTAGTTTACGGCCTCTATTTCGGCCTCTGCGAAGGCGCGGAAAAGGCTCTTGTTGCCGATTTGGTGAAACCGGAACTGCGCGGCACGGCGTTTGGTTTGTACAACTTAGCGTTTGGCATCACGGTCTTGCCCGCTTCCTTGCTGACCGGCCTGGTCTGGAACTGGCGTGGGCCGCACGCCGCCTTCATCCTTTGCGCTTGTTTGGGAACACTGGCGGCGATGTTGTTGCTAGGCGTGAAAACAAAGACTGCGGCTGGCGCGGCAACGACGATAGGAAACGGATAGGTGGTTAAAGTGAGTGGTTTAAGCAGGTGAGGAAAAATTAGAGTTACGCCTTGAGGCGTGAGTTTTACGCCGCCCTTCACGCCTCAAGGCGTAACTCTAAACGCCGGAATACTTTCTTACCTGCTTACTGCACTGGCGCGGTTTCAATCTCACGAACCCGCAAGGCTAATCTTTTGTGTTTGGCCCGCAGGGTAATTACGTCGTCGGCCAAAACTTCCAGCTTTTCCTCTAACAAATCAAAGCGGCCTTCAATTTTCTCAAAATTAGCGCGCACTTCTTCAAAACCGGCGCGCATTTCGATGCGGGTTTCGGCGATTTCTTGCAGGGCGCGTTCCCAAATTGGTTTCGTCTCGTATTTACGCGCGTCAGCTTTTTCTTCTAAAGAACTCATGCGGCCTTCCAAAGAGGTCAAACGCACATTGATGGTATCCAACCGCGCAAGGATTTGTTGCAAGGCGCTGTCGGGTAATTGTTTGGTGGGGTCTTCGTTCATAAGCCACTCCTGCGAGAGATTATGCGCCCGACGATAATTTTATTCAAGGGTTTCTTGCCTGGTTTGCTGCGCCCTTGCTTACGCGCTGGCTTCGGCCTTTATCTGGCGCGGGAGTTCGATAGCAAACGTCGTCCAAGAAAGGCCGCAACGCGGCTTCTTACTGCCGGCTGCCTATTGCCGCACGGCAGCCTTTTAACCTCTGTAAAGTTAGCTGGCAAACTCTCTGAATTATGGATTCAATTAAGGAAACTTGCGTAAGAGATATGACGTAAGTAAAACTGTTAAGCAGGTAAGGCTATGTTTTCGGGCATAATCTGAATGCGGAAACGCGCACTATGTCAAGTGTGCCGCTGCGCCCTTGACGAAGTGCGGGCTTCCGCATTATGCCGGAAAATGTCTTCGCATCTGCTTATGACAGAACAATTAAGGAGAGCTAGAAATGTCAGACAGTTGGAGCAACGCGGGCGCGGTTGAAGGCGACCATGACCTATTCTTAACTATTCCCGCCAAGGCTGAGGCTTTGCGGCTGAATTTGCCGCAAGCCTTAGAGCGTTTGGGTTATAAAGTCATCAGCGAACAGCCTTTGCTGGCAAAGCGCGGGGCTCTAGGCGGAGCGCAGCATGCTTGCTCTTTTGAACCCCTGGACTATCCGACCAAGCTGATGATTGGCCTCAAACCCCTCAACCAAAACGCGACGCAAGCCACTTTCAGTTACGAACTAAAATCAGCCGGCTGGGGCATCTTCGAGGGCGACAAAGACACTTTACAACGCGAAGCAGAAGCTATCGCAGCGTTAGCGATGTTGAACGGCGCGGCGACGGCTTGTGTGTCCTGCGGCACGACAACGACGGATGATTCGCGTTTTTGCCGGCGCTGCGGCGCGCCACTGACGGCGGACGCGCCCGAACTGGAAATTTACCGTCTCACGCGCGGCACCCGGGCCGCTTGGCGCGACGTAACCTTGGGCGCAATTATGGTCTTGAGCCTCTTGGCTTTGATGGTAGTGATTGATTTTCTGGGACTGGGGCCGTTCAAACCTAAGCTGGTCAAGGCTTTTATGATCTTTGGCACGATTTGGGGGGTGTTCGGCCTGTGGGCCTTGCTGGAAGGCATCTGGAAAGTACACAATACGCTTAACCCGCAGAAGGGCACAGACAGTTCTTTTACCGAACGCGCCACGCCGCCCGTCTTATCCGGTGCGCCCATCAACACCCTGCCATCCCGCCCCGCACACTTTTCTGTGACGGAACAGACGACCAACTTGCTCACGCCCGAACCCATTAGCGCTTCGGTTTTTCCAGACGCCCGCGACACGGCGGAAATGGAAGCGCCACGAATGCGCCGCGCTTCGGGCGACATCTAAACCCTTAACCAGGAAATTAAACCGCAGACGAACGCAGATTTTCCAGCTTTCCCGATCTGTGTTAATCTGCGTCCATCTGCGGTTATTTTAATGTAATGCTCAACTTAACAACTATCCAAGAAGCGCGGCAACGTATCGCCGGCCGCGTCCACCGCACGCCCGTTTTCACTTCCCGCGCCTTTGACGAAGCCGCCGGTTGCCGCG
>JAYVJN010000576.1:0-8504 GCA_043769325.1 Acidobacteriota bacterium | reverse complement strand
TCAGTATCAAGCAAATCTCCGACAAAAAGTTTTGCTTCGGGATGAACCGCCTGCCGAAACCCTTTGCTTAAATTATCTAACACAAAGGTCTCGTGACCGGCCCTGAGCAACTCTTCCACCACAACACTACCGATATACCCGGCACCACCTGTAACTAAAACACGCATAAAATACCCACTTTAGAGATTCCCAGAAGAAAATCCGACGACTTTACGCAACTTCATTAAACCATCCCCGATAAACTTAGTAGGAGATAACTTCCTTATTACAAAAATAATTGGCCTAGCGGAGAGAACAAATGAGCGATTACATCAATGAAATTGGCAGCCAAGGAGTTCAAGAAATTCCGCAACCCTCTGAGGTAATTGAAAATACGCCAGCTTCTTTGCCGGAGCCGCTTGAAAATACGCCTCCGCTCGTTTCCCAAAGCCCGGAGAGCCTTAGCGAAGGATATGCGGCCAAAATCGGGACGGACAATTTACCGGCAAATGTTTCCTCTATCACTCAAGCCAATGCTGAGAGTGCGGCAGCAAAACCGCCGCCCGACACAGTTTATGACGGTCTTTTCGTAGGCGCAAACGGTCAAACTCTTGGCGCGGAAACCCCGCTCAACCAAATCCCTTCGGTTAAGCCTAACAACGGAAAAGTAGCTACTGAGACAGTAATTTTCGTCAACGGCATCAACACGACTAAAGATTCACAAGCAGCAACTTTGCAGAAGATTGCCAACCAAGAAGGATTAAACGTCATTGGCATTCATAACGCCACCGAGGGCATGGTCAAAGACATCGGCCAATCAGTTAAGGATAAGCTTGACGTTGGCACAAATCCGGCGGTAGATACATTGGCAAATACGGTTTATAACGAAATCAAGGCGGGCCGCGATGTCCATCTCTTAGCGCACAGCCAAGGGGGACTTATCACCAGCCGCGCACTGACAGATGTTTACCAACGCCTCCGCGCTGAAGACGGACTCTCAAAGGCCGACGCGCAGAAGATGCTCGGCAAAGTAAACGTGGAAACGTTCGGGGCCGCCGCCGGACATTACCCGGACGGCCCAAAATACGTCCACTACATCAATTCCAATGACCCGGTGCCGAACTTGTTTGGGTTAGGCTCCAAAATAGATAAGTACAACCCTACCCTTGACCCGGGCAAAGGTGCCGTCGTTCACCATTTTAAGCAAGGGCATTGGTGGAGCATTAGCGGAACTCATTCTTTCGATTCAGTTTATCTCCCCCGACGGGTGCCTTTCGAGCAGGCGCGACGAGGAGATTTTAGCCGCTAACTGATTCACAAGATCTTGCGGCTTTAACGCCCGAACCGGCATTTAGAGGGGCCAGCCGGTTCGGGCGTTGTTTTTTTGTCCAAGAACTGCGTAGAATGCGCCGGAGAGGTGCAAGCAATGACCACAAACGAAGCTCAAACTTTGGCGCAAGGCTTCTTCAGCTATTACAAAACAACCAGTACGGGCCTGAATACCAACAATTTCGGGGCTGCCGCCGTGGGGGACGCGCTGCTTTACTTTGAATTTGTTCCGCAAACCGGAGTATTGCGCTGTTCTGCGCTAATTTATCGTTTCAAAAAAGAGCCGCACCTCGAATTGCTCCAGGGTTTTGCCAATGAAGCGCAAAACGGCACGGATGCAGGCGGTGGTGAAGTTGATTACCAAACGGAAAATAAAGGGCTTTTTCTGACCCGCGTTTATGGCGAAACCCTTCCGCTCGAACAGTTTATTCAACAGCAACAACAACTTATGCTCGCCAGTCTAAGATGGGGCGGGGAAGTCTTAGACCGCGTAACTGACGCCGTTTTCCAGTGACGAAACACTCTTGCCAATGCCAACAATATCGTTATTTTCAGAAACCAAACCCCTTATCGGCATGATTCATGTAGGGGCCTTGCCGGGCACACCAGCGGCAACGCGAAACATTGCGTCTTTGACAAAAACGGCGGTGGCGGAAGCTCGTCTTTATCTTGAGCACGGTTTTGACGGGCTGCTCATCGAGAATATGCACGATTTACCCTATTTACGCGGCACGGTTGGGCCGGAGATAACCGCCAGCCTTGCCATAATCGCGCACACAGTCAAATCTAAGGTCAAGTTACCGATTGGTTTACAGATTCTAGCCGCAGCCAATACCGAAGCCTTGGCGGTAGCCCACGCTGCCGGTCTTAATTTTATCCGCGCGGAGGGTTTCGCCTTCGCCCATGTCGCTGACGAAGGCATTATTGAGGCTTGCGCCGGGCCGCTTTTGCGTTATCGCAAACAAATCGGGGCCGAAGCAGTGCAAGTCTGGGCCGATGTCAAAAAAAAACATTCGGCGCACGCTATTACGGCTGATGTTAGTTTGGGTGAAATAGCTGAAGCGGTTGAGTTTATGCGTGGTGATGCGGTTATCGTAACAGGAACCGTTACCGGCGCGCCGCCAACGGCCCGCGATGTCACTGACGCCAAAACTCAGGGCCGGTTGCCGGTTATGCTTGGTTCGGGCATCAACGCGAATAATTTGGCAGAGTTTTATGCAGTCGCCGACGGATTTATCATCGGTTCGGCCTGCAAAGTTGAAGGACATTGGCGCAACCCCTTAGACCCGGCCCGCGTGGCGGGGTTAGCGCGCGCCGTAAAACATTTAAGAGCGTAATAAAGAAATGCCGCCGAAGCCAAAATACCGCCTCAAAACAGTGCTTGACCTGCGCTTGCAAGCCAAGCAAGACGCGGCGCGTTTATTGGCGCGGAGACGCGAAGAACTGCTCGCGGCGCAAGCCGAATTGTTACGTCGTGAAGAAGCCGTCATCGCCTGTCAAAAGGAACAAATTGCGCAACGCGGGATAATGTTGGAAAAAATGGCAGACGGGATAGAAGCGCAGCGGGCCGTCAATTACCGCACGCATCTGGCGGATTTACGCGAACAGGAAAGCCAATTACGTCTCGCCGTCGCGCAGCAGCAACTAGCTGTTGAACGCGCTGAAACAGAAGTAGAAAAGGCGATTGACGGGCTTATAAAAGCCACACAGGAGGCTCAGGTGATTGAAAAACACAAAGAAGGCTGGAAAGAGAAAACACGACGCGAAGAAACCCGCCGGGAACAAAAACTGAGCGACGAAATCAGTGCCATTTTATATGAACGGAAGCGGGTTTAATAATAGACATCATTGCGGAAGCCCGCACGAAGTAAGGGCGGAACACAGGGCACACTTGACGTAGTGCGTGTTTCTGCAAGATAGTTGCTGGATTAGGTTATTTTATTCGCGTTACTAATCTTTGTTTTATGTCTCAGAATCCAGCAAGCCGTGTTCTTGCATCAGTTGCCGCAGATGCTTGACGGCCCTGGCGTGTAAACGCGAACCCCAAGACTTGGAGATATTGAGTTCTAAGGAAATTTCTACTAACGGGCGATTCTTGAAATAAGCCTGTTCAATAACAAAACGGTCGTCATCCGGCAATTTAGCGACCAAAGAGCGCGTAAAAGCAATCAGGTCACGTTTTTCCAACATATCTTCCGCGTTTGGTGAGGTATCTACAATTACCGGCGCGTTTTCTTCGTCTAGCGACAAGAGAAAAACCGGCAGTAAATCGTCAATCAGAGTCTGTGCGGCGGCTATTTCGTCATCAACGCCGAGAGCTACGCCGGAGTGTCCCTGGTCATCATCAATGGCTGCCTGGATAATGTCATTAGCATTCGCAGCGAATCGCTGCCGCGCATATTCAGTGCGCGAGAGAGGCCCCATTTTACGCAAACCGTCATAAATTGCGCCTCGGATGCGGTAATAAGCGAAAGTTTGAAACGTTGCGCCATAACGGGCGTCATACCGTTCTGCCGCTTCAACCAAACCCAGATAACCACAGGCGATAAGTTCGTCCAACTCAATGTTGGGCGGCAGCCCGCGAATAATTTCCAAGGCCAAAGCCCGCACATATGGGCGATGCTTTTCAATTAAAGCATCGCGGTCAGGTGGAGATGGTGTTGTTGCGCCAGACTGCATCGGAAAATAAGTTTTATTACGCAATTTCAGCCATAAAGAGGCAAAATAGCCAATTCATTACGCAGAAAGTCAGACTAAGCATAGGGGCCACACGATGGATTATATTATCATGCAAGTAGCTTTTTTTCAGATATTTTTCTGCTTATCGTGAGATAATTACCAGGTTTTGGCAAATTAAGAAAAATATCCCAACAGATAAAGTAGCAATTGTGGAGAGTTAATTATGAGACAGCAGCCATATAATATGCGACAAAAGATGAGTTTTAGTTGGAAGAGAGAATTTTGGCTGGGACTTCTATTATGCGGGTCATTAAGTTTTGCGGCTTGCGGCGGCAACGGGCAAGAAATAGCAACGCCAAAAGACGAGATTGAAGCCAATAAAATTGTCGGGTTGTTGAATCAATACAACATCAATGCCACTACGCAAAAGATTGTTACAGAAAATGGCACAACGCTGCAAACTCTTGTCAATACGGATGATAGACAACCCTCCATCCAAATTCTCAACGATTATTTTTTGCCCCGCAAAATGAAAGACAGAATTGATATGAGCGGTCAAATGCCTTTAACCGGAGTTAAAGAGAAGCTCGTTAAAGAGCAAGAAGCGGAAGAAAAAATTGAGAATATGGTGTTGCAATTCCCTGGTCTGGTTAAAACCACTGTCAAGGTTGATTTACCCGACACAGGCCCGAAAATTGAACCGGTTGGCCCGTCTGTCACCGTCCATGCTATTTCCGTTGAAGACCCGCCGCAAGTCACGGAAAAACAGGTTCGGGAATTGTTGCGCACTTCTGTCAACGAACTCAAAGAAGAAAATTTATCTATCATCATAACTGTAAAAAAACCGCTTATCCCACTGCCATCACGTCAACCAATGGTTGCGGGCGGTGGCTTTTGGCCGGCGCGCAATCGCCTGGTTGGTATTGGTGCCGGTGTGTTAGTCGTTGGGGGAGCTGTCGGCGGAGTGTGGTGGATGCGAAAAAGGCGCCAGAATGATTGGGAAGAAGAGATGGATGAGAGTGAGGACGCAATGGCTGAGGTAAGTGAAGATACTGCAACCCGCCAATTGCCGTCGTCTTAACAAATGGCTTCAATTTACGACGCAATCCGTAGCGAAACCTTAGTTGCGCTGGCCCTCTGCGCAGAGAATTTCCCACGGCCCGAAGATGCTGCTGAAACTGAACCGACTGAAGAAGTCTCGCCGGTTTATCTATTAGCTGCGCTTGGCTCCGCTGACCAACACGCCATAGAACTGCAATTTAGCCGTTATGCCAAATTGGACGACGCGGGCCAAAAGTTGTGGTTAGCCCGCGTCCTTAAACGAGTGCGTTCCGGCGCGCGCGAACACGAAAACCGCTTTGACCCCAACGTCCATCCGGGGCATATCGTCGTGGCTTTGCGCCAAGAACCGAATCGCATTCAAAGGCTGGCATTGTCTTATGTGCCCAAGCATCTGGCCTGGGTTTCAGCGCGAATGTTGGGCCTTAACGATGATGAGCTCTCGTTGCAAGATTTTGCGCTTCACGAAGGCGGGCCGGCGGCGCGTATCGCCGGCGTCGTCAAACAGAGCTTTCTCTGGCAATTTGTGACCGCCGATATGCTGCGCGAACCGACGCATCTGGATTTACTGAGTGGCGTGGAGTTAGCGCGTTTGGTGCGGCAATTAGGCGTGCGCCAGACCGCGATTGCTTGTCGCGGTTTGACCGAAGTGGAGCGCGTCAGCACGTTTTTGCGCCGCTTTACGCCGGAGGACGCACAGAGCATAGCGGCCCATATTGCGCATTTTAAGCGTGTCTCACAAACCCAGGTTGATTTGGCGGAAAGCCTGATTCAGCAACGACTGAGCGACGGGATGGACGCGGCGGTGATGCTTGACCGCGTGGGTTTGTGCCTTCTGGCAGTAACATTGGCAGAGCGCGGGCCGGTGCGACAGCGCTATACGGCGCAAAAATTATCTCCGGCAGCGGCGCAGGAAATGTTTGGGCTCATCAAAACCTGGCGTGATTATTGTAGCCTGGCAGCCGCGGAAACCGTTATCAAAGAAGTAGAGACACTGGCGGCTCAAGTGCGGCGCACGCCGTCCGATTCAAGCTTGGAAAGACGCCAGACCGCCGCCTACACTCTGCCTCCGATGCCCAAAAGCGATGCCGCGAAAGGTAAATAAAAACCACTATGGCGGTTTCATCATCACAAAATATGAGTGACAGCAAAGTTATTAAACGTCCACCGACAATTAGCCGTTTGATATTAACGCGCGGGGTTGTCAAACGGCCCATCGTCGAGGCGCGGCAAGAAGCGCGGCACATTGTCGCGGAGGCCGACGAATATGCTGAACAAACACGCCGTCACGCTGACGAAAATGCCCGCCAGATGCGTGAAGAGGCATATGCTGAAGGTTACGAAACAGGTCTTAACCAATTGCAAACGCATATCTTCGCGGCGCGGCAAACGCATTCGCGGGTATTGAGTGAAACAGAAGGAGAATTGCTCCGCCTGGCGGTCAAAATGGCTGAAAAAATCATCGGGCGCGAGTTGCGTCAAGAGCCTTCCACCGCCGCCGACATCGTAGCTACGGCCCTGCGTCAGGCGCGGCGCAGCGAAGTTGTCACTATTCGCATCAATCCATCTGATTTTCCGGCGGTTGACGTCGCCCGGGCTCGTCTCGAACAAGCGGGCCGCGCCCAATTTTTAGACCTTGTGGCTGACAAGCAAGTAGCGGCTGGCGGCTGTCTCGTCGAAAGCGATTCGGGCACCATTGACGCCCAATTAGAAACGCAACTGCGCGTGTTGGAACGCGCCCTTTTAAGCAGCGTCGAGGCGGAAAATGGATAGTGGATAGTGGAGAATGGAGAATGGAGAGTGGAGAATGGAGAATGGATAGTGGATAGTGGATAGTGGATAGTGGATAGTGGATAGTGGATAGCGGATAGTGGATAGTGGAAAATAGCTAATACGGCGCGGAGCATTCCGACATTCTCCACTCTCCATTCTCCACTCTCCATTCCGACATTCTCCATTCTCCACTAAAAATCATGTTATTAAGCCTGGAAAAACATATCATCAGTTTGGACTGGATTTCGCCGGTGGAAGTGCGCGGGCGCGTTACGGAATTGGTCGGCTTGCTGGTGCGGGCCGCCGTGCCGGGCGTAAGTGTGGGCGAATTGTGTGTTATCCGTTCGCCGCGCAAGGGGCGTGAGATTCAGGCTGAAGTCGTTGGTTTTCAAGGCAGTGAGACTATTTTGATGCCGCTTGGCGAGTTGCAGGATATAGCGATGGGCGCGGAAGTGATTCCTACCGGAGTTTCCTTGCGCGTGCCTGTCGGCGATATGCTGTTGGGGCGCGTGTTGGATGGACTCGGCGCGCCGGTGGACGGACTCGGCCCCATCAACGCCAATGAGTTTTACCCGGCTACGGCCCGCCCGCCAGACCCGATGCAAAGGCAGCGCGTGACCAAGCCTTTGGCAACCGGCGTGCGTTCGATTGATGGGCTTTTGACGGTTGGGGAAGGGCAGCGCGTCGGCGTATTCGCGGCGGCGGGCGTGGGCAAATCCACTTTGTTAGGGATGCTGGCGCGTAACACCGAAGCCGACATAAATGTTATCGCGCTCATTGGCGAACGCGGGCGCGAGGTGCGCGACTTTCTCGAACACGATTTGGGGCCGGAGGGTTTGAAACGCTCGGTTTTGGTCGTGGCAACCTCGAACGAACCTTCATTGGTGCGCCTCAAAGCGGCTTATGTCGCCACCGCTATCGCCGAATATTTCCGCGACCAGGGCCGTAAAGTTATTTTGTTGATGGATTCCGTGACGCGCTTCGCCCGCGCCTTGCGTGAAGTTGGCCTGGCGGCGGGTGAACCGCCGGCCCGCGCCGGTTTTCCACCGTCCGTCTTTAGCGAATTGCCGCGCCTTTTAGAACGCACCGGCAATTCCGATAAAGGCTCTATTACCGCGTTTTACACGGTTTTAGTGGAAGGCGATGACATGACCGAACCCATCGCCGACGAAACACGCTCTATTCTGGACGGACACATCGTTTTATCGCGCACAATGGCTTCTGCCGGCCACTACCCGGCGATTGACGTTAGTAACTCCATCTCCCGCGTGATGAGCGGCGTAACATCGCCTGAACACATCAAAGCGGCGCAAAGATTACGCGAAGTCCTCGCCACTTACGAGTCAAACAAAGACCTGATACTCGTGGGGGCCTACAAAAAGGGCAGCGACCAGCGCACCGATTACGCCATTGCCAAACTTGAAGCCGTCAATACCTTTCTCAAACAAGGCACGCACGAAGAAGCCCCGGCCCGCGCCAGTATCGGACGGCTCAAAGAGATGTTTTAACTCACCTTACGCAGTTAAAACCTGGCTGCCAGCCTGGACTTGGTTTTCGCGCTGAAAGCGCAGAGGAAATTAGCCGGTGGTGACAACCACCGGAAACGACGCCGTAAAAGGCTGTGCGCTCCGGTAGGAGCGCGGGAACAGCGGTTGTTCCCGCGTCCCTCGCGCACCGCTGACGCG
>JAYVJN010000575.1:0-3421 GCA_043769325.1 Acidobacteriota bacterium | reverse complement strand
TCTGCCGCAGCCATTTTTACCGCTTGGCGCGGGGCTGTCAAACCCGAATAAACTTAACTTATGAGCTAAAGGCTTGACGCCGCAGGCCACACACCGTATTATTCCGCTTTTGCGCCGGACGCGCTGGCGTCAACAGGGGCAGAAGGAGAGAAATTATGAAAGCTGAAATTCATCCCGAATACGTCGAAATCAATGTTGGTTGCGCTTGCGGACATACGTTTAAGACCCGCTCAACCCGCAAAACTGACCTGCAAGTGGAAATCTGCTCGCAATGCCACCCGTTTTTTACCGGCAAGCAAAAGCTGATTGACACCGCCGGGCGCGTTGACCGCTTTAACAAACGCTACGGTCGGGCCACCGTTTAACTGACCGCTACACATTATCCAGGGTTCGCAATTATGCGCGTAAACTCAGCCAATAAAGCATTTGGTTCGGCTACGCGCACCGTTGCGGCCCATCGTTAGCCGTCTGGAATCGAACGCCGATGTTCTTTTCTGGCTGCGCTTCGTGTATCATAAACACGGGACGCGCCGGAAACAGAAAATCGGCGTTTTCAATTTCGGATTGGAGGAGTTTTGATTGTGGATAAACCGGAAAAAGAGTTAATCGTGGGCGGCCAGGCCGTCATTGAAGGCGTGATGATGCGCACGCCGAGCGCGTATGCCATCGCGGTGCGCAAACCGGACGGCAGCATCGTTCACACGGCGGCTAAAATGCCCAAGTGGAGCGACACTTACCCCGCGCTCAGTTGGCCCATCATACGCGGCGGCGCGACGCTGATTCAATCAATGGCGTTAGGGATAAAAGCTCTTAACTACTCGGCGGAACAGGCGTTTGACGAGGCCGAAGAGGAAGTTGTCGTAGCAAACGCGGCGACGGCCAACGGCGCGGGAATGAGCGTGCCCGTATCTATTCCGAAAAAGAAGGGTAAGAAAGGCCAGACCGCTTCGGCGGCGAGTTCGATGGTGATTGCGGTGGCCTTTAACATCTTGCTCTTTATCGTGACGCCTTTACTGTTGACCAACGCGCTCTATATCCAAATGGGCTGGGCCACCACTCCGGCAGCGGAGACACAAACCGTGACCGCCGGTGCGCCAGCCGCGCCGGTGGAGAGCAAGCCCGCGCAAATCTGGAACAAGGTCAAAACTTACCTGCATCCGGTCACACCGACGCCGCTCTTTAACCTGATTGACGGGCTGATTCGCATGATATTTTTTATCACCATGATTTTCAGCTTCTCGTTTATCAAGGACATACGGCGCGTCTTTGAGTATCACGGCGCGGAACACAAAACGGTCTTTGCGTGGGAGGCGGGTTTGCCTCTGACAGTGGAAAACGCGCGTATCCAACCGCGCCAGCATCCGCGTTGCGGCACGAGTTTTCTGATGGTCGTGATGCTGGTGGCGATTGTCCTGTTTTCCATCATCCGTTTCGATTCGCTAATCTTTAACTTGTTGGTGCGCGTGGTCTTAATGCCGGTGGTCGCGGGGCTATCTTACGAGATTATCCGCGTCTCGGCCAAAAAAGAGAGCAGCGCAGTCTTCAAACTAATGACGCTGCCCGGCGTCTGGCTGCAAAACATCACCACGCAAGAACCCGACGACCAACAACTGGAAGTCGCTATTTCCGCGCTCAAAGAATCGCTCAAATTCGAGCCGGATGTGCAAATAGCCTGATTCATACACTGTTATGCAAGACAAATTAGAACAAATTGAAGCCCGTTACGAAGATTTGGCGCAGCAGTTATCGTCGCCGGAATTGCTGGCGGATATGACGGCTTACACCAAAGCCTCGAAGCAGCATCGTAGTTTGGGCGAAATCGTGGACAAATTCCGCCAGTGGCGCAGTGTCAATGAAGAACTCGCCGGCGCGCGTGAGCTTTTGGAGGCCGCCGACGATGACGAGATGCGCGAGATGGCGGAGTTAGAAATCGCCACGCTGGAGGAACGCGCGCCGCAACTCGAAGAAGAACTACGCATACTGTTACTGCCCAAAGACCCGAACGATGAGAAGAACGTGATTCTCGAAGTGCGGGCCGGCACGGGCGGCGACGAGGCTTGCCTGTTTGCCGCCGAAGTTCTGCGAATGTACGCCCGTTACGCCGAACGTCAGGGTTGGCGCATGGAAATCACTGACATTGCGGAGACGGGTTTGGGCGGCATCAGCCGCGCTGAGGCCATCATCGAAGGCGACAGGGTTTACTCCAAGCTGCGTTACGAAGCCGGCGCGCACCGCGTTCAGCGCGTGCCGCAGACTGAAACCAGCGGGCGTATCCACACCTCGGCGATTACGGTTGCCATCTTGCCCGAAGCCGAAGAAGTGGACGTAAAGATTGACGCCAAAGACATTCGCAAGGATACGTTCTGTTCCAGCGGCCCCGGCGGGCAATCAGTCAACACCACTTACTCCGCCATTCGCCTGACCCATTTGCCGACAGGGTTGGTGGTTTCGATGCAAGACGAGAAATCGCAAATCAAAAACCTCGAAAAGGCCATGCGTATTTTGCGTTCGCGCCTTCAGGAAATTGAGGAGCAAAAACAACACGACGCCCAAGCCGGCGAACGCCGCGCGATGGTTGGCACAGGTGACCGTTCGGAGAAAATCCGCACCTACAACTTTAAGGAAAACCGCGTCTCCGACCATCGTATCGGCTTGACGCTATACAATTTAAACCTTTTCATGGAAGGCGCGTTGGACGAAACTATCAATTCCCTGGTGACCCATTTTCAGGCCGAAAAACTGAGGGCCGGAGCCGATGCCGTCGCCGTCGGAGTGTAAAATACGGGCGACATTTGCGCGAGAGATGTGCGATACTACCTCTGCGCAATGCCATGACTGCTAAAGTTTTCGCTTATCTCAAAAGAAACCGGCCCCGCTACCAAGCGTGGGCCGGTTTCTTTTGGGCTGGCGCGGTGTTTCTATCATTCATTTTGAGCGTGGCGGGTTTGGCGCATAATCCGCGCCGCTTGGAGTTAGCGTCGCATTTTCGGTTGCAGTATGCGTGGGCGGCGGCGTTGTGCGGGGCGTGGTTGCTGTGGCGCAAGAATTGGACGTGGGCTGCTTTGGCGTTGGGCGTGGTCGTCTTCAACGGGCTGTTCATCGCGCCGTTTTACACCGGCGCGCGTCTGCCCGATAAAGCCGGAACGCCGCTTAAAGTGATGTTGGCAAATGTCATGGGCGGCAATCGCCGCTACGATTTATTGCTCAACCAGGTGCGTGACGAACGGCCCGATGTGCTGGTCATACAGGAATGCACGCCGCGTTGGTGGGCGCAATTGCAGACGCTGAAAAGCGATTACCCGTATTTTCAGGCGGCGGTGCAATTTGGCGGCGGCGGTATCGTCGTCTTTAGCCGTTACCCTTTGGAAAACGCCTTGACGCGCAAGGTTGACGATTCAACGCATCCGGTCATCACGGCCCG
>JAYVJN010000574.1:0-14866 GCA_043769325.1 Acidobacteriota bacterium | reverse complement strand
GCCAGGTAGCTCAGTTGGTAGAGCAGCGGACTGAAAATCCGCGTGTCGGGGGTTCAATTCCCTCCCTGGCCATCAATAGAATCAATAAGTTAGGGCGTCCGATTGGACGCCCTTTTGCATTTTGTGTGCGAATTGTGTGCGAGAGTTTGAAATGTGCGCCTAGCGTGTGCCAAAAAGCAGACTTTCGAGTTTAGCCGTTGCCGCTTGTTGCATATTGGGCAACACATGGCTGTAAGTGTCCAACGTCAAAACGATGCTGGCATGGCCTAACCGCTCTGAAACAACTTTGGGGTTTTCGCCCGCAGCCATCAGCAATGTCGCGCAAGTGTGGCGCAGGTCATAGAGCCTTATGTGAGATGGCAAATTTGCCGCTTTAAGTAGCGGTTTGAAGTGACGGCGAAAAAGGTTTTCCCGCCGAATTGGTGTGCCGGATTCGCCCGCAAAAATGAAATCATTGTGTTGATAAGCCGGCCCCGCCTTTAACCTTTCCTCATTCTGTTTACGGCGATGCTCTTGCAACAAGCGAATGACAGATAGCGGTAATGGTATTGTGCGACGGCTTTGCGGCGTTTTTGGCGGTTCAAATTTCCACCCGCCGCCCTTGCGTCGCCAGACGATAGCGCGTGTTACTGTTACCGTGCCAGCCTTTGAATCGAAGTCTTTCCACTGTAACGCCAGATATTCTTCCGGGCGCATACCGGATGTCAGGGCCAATGCGAAAATGATATGCCATTTGTCGGATTCAGCGGCATCCAAAAACCTACCCGCTTCCTCTGGCGAAAGAGCATTCATTTCCTTACGTTGTTGGCGCGGCAGGTCAGCCATACTCGCCGGATTGATTGCCAGCATTTGCCATTTCACGGCTTGCTTGAGAGCTGAAGAAAGAATTGCATGGCAATAACGAACAGTCCGCGCCGAAAGACCGTTCGTTTGCATATTGGTATAGACCTGCTGAACATGAAGCGGGCGAATTTCCGAAAGCCGCTTGCTGCCTATTGTAGGGCGCACATAGCGTTTTAGATATTCCTTGTAATCTTCAAGTGTGCGTTCACGGAGGCGCGGCTTGGCGGCAACTTCCAGCCATTTATCCAGATATTCGCTCAAAGTTATTGTAGTAGGTGCAACAAACATCCCCAGGTCTTTTTCCCGAAGTTTGTCTGTAAGATATTTATCAGCGTCTGCCTTTAGCCCTTTGATTGTCTTGTTATGATATTCGCGGCTACCGTCTTCTTTATAGCCAACAAAGATACGGACTAACCAAGTGCTATCGCCGCGTTTCTGAACAAAGCCGCGTCGCCTTGTTTGCGGTTGTTCATTTTGCCCTTTAGTTGTATTTTTCATGGTGCTTAAACCTTTCGTCTTCGGATGGAGGGAAGGGGCTTAGGGATGTTGGTAGCATTCCTAAGCCTTTGCTGTTAGTGCGCCGCGCTTGTGGCTGGCGCGTAGTTGACCAGGCCCAACGCCACGCGCTGAATATGACAGCCAAGCGCGACGGCGACGTGCTTACAAACCAAACTTTCTTCGCCAGCTTTGCAGGTGCATCCGGCGAATTTCGCGCCGTTGCGGATGAAGAAATTGACGGTGTAGGTCGTGCCTTTGGTGCGGTTCTCGACCTTGTAACAGCGTTGCGCTGTGCGGCTGGGGCCGACAAACAGGGTTTCCTTTTTGGCGCGTGCGATGGCACGGTCAATTTTCGTTTTGAAGGTTTCGTTTTTTGGTTCAATCTTTATCATCTTGTTGACTCCTTAGCAGTTAATGTATGACTCAAGAACAATGAAAGTATAGCACTAGCGCAATACTTTAGTCAAGGTTATTATTGTGTTGAAGTAATAATTTGTGCTATGCTTTATGTGTTATGAGCGAACGAATTTTAACCACTGAACAAGCTGCGGAGGCGTTAGGCGTTACAGCAACGCGGATTCGCGCCATGATTGCTGACAAACGCTTAAAAGCCGATAAATTTGGTCGTGTTCACATGATTAAAGAATCCGACCTTGAAGCAGTCCGCGAACGTAAAACTGGCAGACCCTCAAAGCAAAACAAGCAGATTTCTTGACGCGGTTAGCCGGTGCTATCGTCGCTGGCTATATTTACCTGTTGCCCGCCGTCCGTTGCGATGTTCACTTGCTGCGGGTTATTGATGGTTACGGGCGCGTAACGGCGCAAATCGCGCAAGTTTCGCAGTTTACGGCCTGTTTCACTTCCGCAAATCACAATATATCCGCCGACACAACAAGCCCATTTTTTCAACTTTTCTGAGTGCCTTCGGAATGCACTTATTGAGATGGCGGCTGATGCTCATTATGCCGACGCCGTACCAGGCCGAAATAGAGCGGTACGGCGTCCGGTTGCCGATTGCCTCATTGATGGCCGTGTGATTGGGACTCGAACAAATGGTGCAAACCCTGGACATATTCGTTATTCCTGAAATCGTAACGCTATGTAACGCTATGGTTCGTTATTATTGCCCTCTAACCAAGCCTATCCGCTTTGCCTGACATTACTTACAGGGCAAAAACGGATAACGCGCAATTGTTAAGTAGGGCGCGGATTTTTCCCCCGATAGTGGAAAAATGTTAAGTAGTCTCGTAATACTGTTCCATCAACGCGCAGAACTCCTCCGGGTAGTGTGCGCGGTAAGCCTGGACAACGGCGCGGATTTTCGGATTTCTCAGGTTCTCGTGGGCAATCACCCGCAAGCTGCCATACGTCGCGTTATACCCTGCCAGCGTTGCCGCCATAGTCGCGTTGCCGTTGGCCTTTTCGCGGTCAAGGTAAGCCAACACAAAGCGGTTTTGCAATGGTGTCAGACCGGCGACTGCCAGGGCCGCTTTCGTGGCGGCGTAGGTTTTGGGATACACCAACTCAAACAGCTTATCAAACATTTCTCACCCTCCAGTGTATTGTTACTGTCCGTCTATATTGCTGCCAATTTCAGGAAATAGCATAGATAGCTGTGCTGTCCAACGATGTGCTCGTGGCTCATTGCGGCACGCATAGCCGATTTCGTCGTTCTGTGGCGGGGCCGGCCAGCAATACAAATCGCCTTTGCACAAAGGGCATCGTTCCCCGCCGATGCCAAGCCAGAGACGCTCATAAATACGGTATTCAAAGACGGGCATCTGTGGCGCAAGTAGGCGCAGCAATTCGGCCTTGTGTGCGCGTAGTTCGGCCCGTTGCGCGTCGTTCAAACTGGCGAAGGGCGTAGCCAGAAGACGCCCGCCTTCGGCGCGTAAACGAAAGCCTTGCCCCTCAAATGTGGCGAGTATTGCTGCCGCTTTCATAGCTCACCCCAATCATCGTTTGTTTCTTCCGCATCCGTTTCAGGGCCGTCATTGCTGGTACTGAAATTACTAAAATTACTGAAAATGCTCTGTGGCGTGGTATTCTCAGTATTCTCAGTATTCTCAGTAACCGCCAACACATGAGGATTGACGATAAAACGCGGGCTGGGCCGGCGGCCCGCGCTGCGCGGTTCATTTCGCCCCAGCGGAAACAAATAACGATGTTCCACTAGCAAGGCGATAGCCGGTTCAATGTCTTCGACTCGCCGGAATTGGCTTCGATTCGTTTGCTGCGCTTCTGATTTCGTAAAGGTGTCAATGTGCGCTGCCTGCATCCATCGCAGCAGATATTTCGCCTGTCCAACGGCAGGGTCTGCGCCCATCATGCCAAAGGCGGCTTGCGCGTGTGCCGTGAAGTAATGGTCCAGGGTAACGGCCCGCTGAAATGTCTCCGCCGTGATGGATTCTGGCATTGCGTCCGGCTTTGTCGCGTGCTGAACGCAATGCAGCACGCCAGCCAAACGCACCACTGCGCCGCATAGTTTGGCAACCCAATCAGCGATATGCGACAGCTTGCCCGTCACCGGCCTAAGCTGCGGTTCAATTTCATCTTGCAGTTTTTGCAGCAGTCTATCGGCTTCCGGCGAAAGCATGATTTTCAGGGCGTCCACTGGTTCAGCGTCTGCACGCCAAGCTGCCAGGCGGCTGACTGTACTTTCGTAAGCCAGGCGTGTTTCTTTACGCATTGGTTCAGGTCGGGAATCCCGCCAGCCAACAAAGCTGTAAGGCCGAGAGTACAGAAACCGCGCCAACAGGCCGCGCCCGCGAAAAGTCGGGCGCGTACTGAGTCCGTCTAACACTGCGGGCTGGACGCTCAGGCCGATAGTCGCCACGCCTTTTTCAACCTCAATGCGCCGCCCGCGACGATTAACTTTGATGGCTTCGCCGGTATGGAGTTTCAGCAAGGCGTCAATGTTTGGCGTGCCTTTGTTGTAGCGTCCGGCGATAATTTCAAACAACTCGCCCTCATCGGAAAACAAACAGATGCGCCCTTTCTGCGCCGCCACTAATTCAACCAGGGCTTCGGGCGTGACATCGCCGGAGGCGTACAATTGCGGCTCAACCGGCACAATCATATTTGCCAACTCTTTAGCGAGTTCGCGGGCTGATTTCTGGGCGTTCATGCGCTCTTGCGGAGTTTTACCCTTGCCCGCAATGCGCTCAAATTCAGCAAGCTCGTTTTCCTTAATCCGCCTTTCACACAAAGCAAGGGCAATGGCCTCCAGCGAATCTGCCCTAAGCTGCTTTTCGATGGCTTGCAAAGGCGCGATGGAATTACTGAAAACGGCGGTTTTGCGATTGCCTACATCAAGGGCCGAGACAAGATAAAGATTGAGCGGTTCAATCCAAGCGTTACGCGCTTGCACAAATGCCTTGCCCGCAACCGCGCCCGCGCATACTGCCAAGACTTGTAGCCCCGCCAAATCCGGCGGCGTTTGTGTCTCGCGGGCCAATTCAAAAACGAAATCGCGGAGCGTTCCCGGCAACGCATCACAAGGAAACGGCGGGCGCGGATATTCTTCAAGCGGCAGAGGCGGTTGTTCCCGCGCCACTTCATCCGGCGTCCAGCCGATGCCCGGCGGGGTTTCCGGCAAACTCAAAGCCCGCCGTATGGTTGCGCTGTCACACTTTTTGCGGCAACCGTAGGCCAGGCCGTCCGGCTCGATGTAAAGCCCTGATGGGCCTTTACCGCCATGACAGACGCCACGCGCCGAAAGCCAGCCGTTGGGCATGATTTCTGCGCCCGGTAGGGCGCGAATACGCTGCCGCGTTTCTTCGTTCAGCGCGTCCCAATCCGCAAAGCCATTGCCATTCGCACTTTGCGCCGAAGCTGGCAGATTCTTTGGCGGCTTGTCTTGCGGTTCGCTCAAATCAAGCTTGCGCCAATCAAGAAAGGGGCCTTCGTGGATGTCCCAAGAATAGGGCGCATCCGGCGCAGCTTTTGCGGGCGTGTAGAACATCCGCGAACAGTCAGACGCCGAAGCGTCTATTTTGCCGCCGGAAATCTTAGCGGCCCATTGCCAGAGCGCGGGAAACAATGCCACCGGAATTGGCACTACCAAAGGTAAAATCACGCGAAAGCGGTCTTCGGCATTCGGGTTTTGTTTCGTCGTGCGGTTATGGCTATGCGTTGTGTACGCCGCGAAAGCAACAACTTGGCCGCGCCATACATCCAGGTCGTGTTGCCAATCGGCTTCATGGTCATAGTCCAAGACCAACCAGCAGACCACAACCACATTCGCCTTGAGACGCCGGGCCGGTTCAAAACGTGCCGGAGAAAACAATGGCCCGTCTTTATCGGTGCGTACCTGCGGCCTGTTAATGCGCTCACAAGTTTGCGCCCAAGTACGCTTGGCTGTTTTCGGCACGGCATCGCGTTTATTGTCAAAAAGGCTGATTTCAAACTCCATTTCAACACCCCCGCGCCACTCTTGACGCGCTCAAGCGGAAGGGCTAAAATGCTTCTGTTCACACCTTTAGCCCATTCACAAAAGGGACACTAGCCCGCGTCGCAAGCGCGGGCTTACTGCTTTTTGCCGCCGCCATCTGCCAGCCATTGGCTGATAACCTCAGCGTCGAACCTATATTGGCGTTCGCCCAGGCGAATAACGGGAATAGCATTGCGCCGGGCTAACTCATAAACCCGTTGTTTATCAACCCGTAGCAACTTCGCAACTTCCTCAGCAACAAGAATTTGTCGTTCCATCTCTTTACTCCAATCCAAACAAAAAGACTCGTTGAAATCTCAACGAGTCCACCTTAAACTGAACAAAAATGGCCGTAAATTTTTATTTTTTTCTAACTATTTTTGAGTTGAGCAGAATCTTAGTTTTGCTCGGATTTTGAGCCGCTTTCTTCCAGACCGGATAGTAATTTCTGCTCAGATAATTTTGCCGAATCTATCTGAGCGGGATTGTCATTTTGCTCAAGCTGTAACTGAGAATCTCTCTGAGCAGAAATCTCTTGTAATCTTCTTACTTCCACTAATCGTTCCATCCCTTCTTTGCGAAAATCAAAAAGTTGCCCGCTTGAATACCCTGTTTCTAGTATTTTGTCTTTCCGCTTCTTTTTGATTTCATCTCCAACACCGTACATTTTAATAAACCTAACACGCCGCGCTGCGTGTTCAAGAGCTAGGTCGCTCAATTTGTTGGAAACCTTCGCATCATCCAGCCTGTCTGTATTCTCAAGTTTATCAAGCAGGTCATCTGGGGTATCTTGAAACTTTCCTGCTTGAGCGTACTCGCGCCAATCTGTATTTGTCCGAGATAGCTTACTTAGAAACTGCCAGTGTCGCAAAATACCGTCATATTCTTCAGCAAGCATCATCTTCCGTATGTTGATTTGGCTTTGCCCTTGATATTTCCAGAGATTACTTACTTCTTTAGCGTGCCGCTCAATGTGCTTTGTTATTTGAAAGCCCTTTTGACGCGGTACAGGTTCGCCAAGTTCGGCTTTGTATTGTGCGTATCGCTGATAATTTTGGTCATTCCATTGGGATATTACCTCAAGCACAAATGAATCCATCATAGATTCTGCACGCTGATAAAACGTATCAAGCATTATCAGAAACATCTCAACGGCGTATTCAATAGCACGGATTTCTCTTTCTTCATCGGTTAATTCTGCAAAAGCAGGCCCTTGAACCCACCATCGGGCTTGTTCCAGAAAAGCATTAGCTGATTCGATTGGGTAAATAAGAGCCTCAACCACTGGCGATTCGTCTCCGACGAACCGGAAAAACAAAGTGGGAAGTTTATCCACATAATGATAAGCGATTCTTGGCGTAAGTGTTTCGTCAAGTTGTTTTTCTGGTGGTAATGCCTGAAATTCTGCCCCTAGCATTGCCTTTTGAATATATGGCCTGTATGACAGTGCCTTTTCGACTATTTTAATAATCGTTTGCCCGTCCTCTAAGCTGATGCCTTGTCTTTCTTCCTGTATTATTTCGCTCGTAGTTTGGTTTTCCATATTTCCCTAGCCTCCAAATTAGCAGCATTATAAACTAAAGGTGCAACATATTATCAAACCTAGCACGAACTAAACCAACCCCTACATAACGCAAACAATTGACTGCATCGCAAAAAAACGGTAAAACTTGGTGTTGCATAATCAGTAATTTAGCTTTCTGCGACAAATTTAGGCTACCATATATTAAAGCCGTTCACGCTCTCATTCCCAATATGCCGCCAGAAGCAGAAGCCAGAATCAACATTGACCGGATGCTTGCCGCCGCCGGTTGGTCTGTGCAAGACCGTAATGACGCGGACTTGGGGGCCAGTCTGGGCGTAGCCATTCGGGAATTTGTCTTTAATACGGGCGAAGCGGACTATGCCTTGTTTGTTGACCGCAAGCCGGTGGGCGTGGTGGAAGCCAAACCCGAAGGCACAACGGTTAGCGCGGTGTTTGACCAGGCGCGGAAATATGCGGACGGGCAACCGCTTCACTTTGAATTGACCCAAGCCTTGCCGTTCCTTTATGTCTCAACCGGCGTAGAAACGCATTTCTGCGATGGGCGCGACCCTGATGCGCGTTCGCGCCAGGTGTTTTCGTTTCATCGCCCGGAGACGCTCTTGAGTTGGGCCGGGGAAGCGGACACCTTGCGCGGGCGTTTACAGCAATTGCCGACATTGCTAACGGAAGGCTTGCGCGAATGCCAGATTGACGCCCTCACGGGCCTGGAGCAATCTTTTGCCAACAATCAGCCACGCGCCTTGTTGCAGATGGCGACGGGCAGCGGCAAGACGTTTACGGCGGTTACATCCGCCTATCGCCTTATCAAGTATGCGAAAGCCAAGCGGATACTGTTCCTGGTTGACCGCAATACGCTGGCGCGGCAAACGCGGCGCGAGTTTGAGCAGTATGATACGCCGGACGACGGGCGCAAATTCACCTCGCTTTACAACGTCCAGCATCTGCAATCCAATCGGCTGGATTCCTCTGCTAAGGTTTGCGTCACGACGATTCAGCGGCTTTACTCGATGCTGCGCGGCGAGGCTGAATTTGACAGCGGCAATGAGGAAAACCCATTAGCCGGGCAAACGCCGCAGCGACCCGTTGAAGTGGCTTATAATCCGGCGCTACCGATTGAGACTTTCGATTTCATCATCACGGATGAATGCCATCGCTCAATTTACAACGTCTGGCGGCAGGTTTTGGAGTATTTCGATGGCTTTCTGATTGGTTTGACCGCCACACCCTCAAAGCAGACGTTCGGTTATTTCAAGCAAAACCTGGTTACTGAATACAGCCACGAAAAGGCCGTTGCCGATGGCGTGAATGTCGGTTATGACGTTTTTCGCATCAAAACACGAGTAACCGAGCAAGGCGACATGGTGGAAGCCAGCTATTACGTTGACCGCCGCGACAGGGCGACGCGCAAGGTAAGGATGGAACAGCTTGACGCCGACCTGACCTTTCAGGCCCGGGAACTAGACCGGAGCGTTGTCGTTCCCGACCAAATCCGCACGGTGTTGCAGACCTACAAGAATCATTTGCCCGTGCTGTTTCCTAATCGCGCCAATGTTCCCAAGACCTTGATTTTCGCCAAAGACGACAGCCACGCCGAAGACATTACGGGCATTGTCAAAGAGGTTTTCGGCAAGGGCGATGATTTCTGCAAGAAAATCACCTATCAGGCGCAGAAACCGGAGGAACTCATTGAGCAATTCCGCAGCGAGTTTTTGCCGCGAGTGGCGGTTACGGTGGATATGATTTCGACAGGCACGGACATACGCGCCCTGGAATGCCTGATATTCATGCGCGACGTGAAATCGCAGGTCTATTTCGACCAGATGAAGGGACGCGGCACGCGCACGATTGCCCCGACTGATTTGCGTTCAGCTTCGGGCGAAGAAGCGCGGGAAAAGACCCATTTTCTGATTGTGGACGCGGTGGGCGTGTGTGAATCCGACAAGACCGATTCGCGCCCTCTGGAACGCAAGCGGAGCGTTTCCTTTGCCGCGCTGCTTGATTCGCTGCAATACAAACGCGACGCGGACACGATTTCATCACTGGCCGGACGCCTGGCGCGGCTTGACCGCCAACTCGAAGCGCAGGAAAAGGAAGAAATCAAACAGGCGGCCAACGGCCAGACCCTGAACGAAATCGTCAAAGTAATGCTCACGGCTATCAACTCCGACGCGCAGCAAACGCACGCGCAACAGATGTTCGGCACGGATGAGCCAACCGACGAGCAACGCCAAAAGGCTTTTGCGGCCCTGGCGAAAGCGCATTGCGCTCCCTTCGACAATGCCAAGCTGCGGAATATCCTCAAAGAAATCAAACAGCGCAACGAACAGACGATTACCGAAACGGTCAAGGATAAACTCATCAGCGCGCAGTTTGACGATTCCATAAAACAGGAAGCCGCCGCCAACCACGTCAACAAGTTCAAACGCTTTATCGAAGAAAACCGCGACGAAATCACGGCTTTGCAGATTATTTTCAGCCATCCTTACGGTCAACGCCATTTGACCTATCAGATGATTGACGAACTGGCGAAAGCCTTGCAGCGTCCGCCCTATAACATCGCGCCGCACGCCGTCTGGAATGCTTACGCGGTTATCGAACGCGCCAAAGTCAAAAACATACCGCCGGAACAGGTTTTGACCAACATCATCGCCCTGATACGCTTTGCCATCGGCGAGACGCAGACGCTGGAAACCTGGGATGAAACAGTGCGCCAACGCTTCGACATCTGGTTGAACCAACAAGAGGCGAACGGCCACGCCTTCACCGCCGAACAAATCGCCTGGCTGGAATTGATGCGCGACGCTATCGCCCGTTCGGTGGAAATCCGCCTTGAAGATTTGCAGAAAGACCCCTTCAACGTCTGGCAGATTGCCAAGAGTTTCAATAACGATTTCGGCCAGGTAGAAAAAATCGTCAACCAACTCAACGCGGCATTGGCGGCCTAAACGCACGGGCCGGGAGCGCAGGCATCCTTGCCTGCCATGAGCGCAAAGTGCGAAAAACATTACGGCGGCGGCGCGTTGCCAAATAATGGGCGGGTTTGGCGGCGCGGTTACTCGCATTCGCTCGTTGCGGATAAGGCTATCCGCGCTCCAGTCGTAAGTGTATTTTAACCTTGAAACGGCTGCGGCAGGGACGCCTTTGCCTGGTCGCCAACGGCGACGGACAATATAGCGTAGGGTGAGCGGAGCGTAACCCTACGGATAAGAATAATTAGTTTGTCTGGTCGCCGAAGGTGACAAACACGCGGTAAGCTGATGTTCGTCTCCGTTGGAGACGGGAAAACGTCTCGCGTCTAACGTAGGGTTGCGGCTTTCGCCTTACCCTACGCTTTAATGTTAATCGCCTTTGGCGATAAAAAAAGGACTTTGCCGGAAGTGTACGACAAAATTCTGCACGGCTATCATAACCACGATGAACGAACAAAACGGCTTGCCGGAACTGCCACCAGGTTGGGTTTGGACAACTGTTGGTGAAATATCTGATTTAATCCACTATGGCTATACCGAAAGCGCAACATCTGAAGATACTGGCACTAAATTTTTAAGAATTACCGACATTCAAAACAATACTGTAGATTGGCAATCAGTTCCATTCTGTAAAATTGGCGGAAAGGAAAGCGAAAGGTATTTATTAAGTGAAAATGATTTACTCTTTGCTCGAACGGGTGCGACAGTCGGAAAAAGTTTTTTGATTCGCGGTCAAATCCCCAAATCAATCTTTGCTTCATACTTAATCAGAATAATTCTTAGTAAAGAAATTAACGCAACATTCGTCTATAATTTCTTTCAGTCTTCATACTATTGGCTACAAATTCGTGAAAACCAACTTGGGATTGGACAGCCAAATGTAAATGGAACAATCCTATCAACCCTAACGCTTCCGCTTCCGCCTTTGCCCGAACAGTCGCGGATTGTGGCGCGGATTGAGGAGCTATTCACCAAGCTGGACGCGGGCGTAGCGGCTTTGCGGCGGCTGCAAAAGCAACTCAAACGCTATCGCCAGGCCGTTTTGCGCGACGCTGTTACCGGCGAACTAACGCGGCAATGGCGCAAGGATGAGGCAGCGGATTCCGCTTCATCCCTTGAGAGCGGCGCGGATTTGCTCAAACGCATCCTGCGCGAACGCCGCGCCCGTTGGGAAGCCGCGCAGCTAGAGAAATTCGCCGCCGCCGGCAAAACGCCCAAAAACGACGACTGGAAACGCAAATACCAGGAACCCGCCGCGCCCGATACCGCCAACCTCCCCGAACTGCCGGACGGTTGGACAAGAGTAAGTATTGGTCAAATTATCGAAGATTTGAAATACGGAACTTCGCAAAAATGCAGTTATGAAAATGTTGGTGTCCCCGTTCTCCGTATTCCAAATGTCGGTAATGGAGTTATTAATCGCTCTGATTTGAAATATGCTGAACTACCTGAAACTGAGTATGAACAACTAAAATTAAAGGCTGGCGATATTTTGTTAATCCGCTCAAATGGAAGCGTTTCACTTGTCGGGAAAACGGCTTTGGTTCGAGAAAGCGAAAGCGATTTCGCCTACGCGGGCTATTTGATTCGGCTTAGACTAAATCCCAGCTTTATTTATTCTGGTTACTTGCAAATTGCTTTCGCGTCAAATGAAATGAGGATTCAAATCGAATTGCCTGCCCGCTCAACTAGCGGCGTTCATAACATCAACAGCGATGAAGTGAAAGCGTTACAAACTCCGCTTCCGCCGTTAGCCGAGCAGCAAGCCATCGTCGCCGAAGTTGAGCGGTTGTTGTCGGTGGCGGACGCGCTGGCGCAGACGGTGGAGCGCGGCCTGAAACAAGCCGCACGATTGCGCCAGAGCATCCTCAAACGCGCCTTTGCGGGCCGCCTTGTGGCGCAGAACGAACGGGACGAACCGGCGTCCGTGTTACTCGAACGCATCAAAGCGGAAAGAGCGGCCAAAGAAAGCGGCGAACGCGCCCGGAAAGCCCCCGCCAAAACGCGGAAAATCAAGAAAAATAAAGCGGTTCAGGGCGTGTTGCCGTACTGTTTTGATTGACAAATGGCAAGACTAAGCATAAGATTCTGACCATATTCCCCCCTTCGTTTCGACGGAGGGGTGCGAGGGCGAAGTAAGCAATTACTTCGCCCTCTGCGTTTAAGCTATGAAAACAAATGTCTATATTGATGGTTTTAACCTCTATTACGGGGCCATCAAAAAAACTCCCTTTCGCTGGCTCAACGTAGCGCAGATGTGCCGGCTACTACTTCCCAAAGACACCATCAACAAAATCAAATACTTCACGGCGCGAGTCTCGGCCCGTCCGTCCGACCTTGACCAACCCATCCGCCAGCAAACCTATTTCCGCGCCTTGCAGACTATTCCCAACCTGGAAATAATTGAAGGCCGGTTCTTAGCCAAAGAAGTTACGATGCCTGTCGCCAAGTCTTCCCCGCTACGTTATGAGCGCGTCATCAAAACCGAAGAAAAAGGCTCTGACGTGAACCTTGCCGTGCATCTGTTGAATGACGCGCACAATAAGGATTTTGAACTCGCCGTGATGATTACCAATGACTCCGACTTGGTAGAACCGATGCGATTGGTGACAGAGGAGTTAAAGTTGCCTGTCGGGTTACTCAATCCGCAAAAGAATCCGAGTTTCCACCTTAAACAGCACGCCCACTTTATCAAACAAATCAGACCCGGAGTTTTGCGGGCCAGCCAGTTTCTGCCTACGCTAACGGACGCCAACGGCACTTTTCACAAACCGGCAATCTGGTAACAGGCAGACAAATTATATGGCAAACGAAGCATCAACCATCGTCAACCGCGTCTGGAACTATTGTCACGTTTTGCGCGATGATGGTGTTTCCTACGGCGATTACGTCGAACAGCTAACCTATCTTATCTTCCTGAAAATGGTGGATGAAAACGATAGCTTGCCGCCGCCCTTTCGCGTGCCTTCGCGTGTGCCGCCCGCCTACAACTGGAAAGCCTTACGCAAACCCGATGGCGACGCGCTCGAAATCCAATACCGCCACACACTGGAAAATCTCGCCAAAGAACGCGGGATGCTCGGCACTATCTTCCGCAAAGCGCAAAACAAAATCCAAGACCCCGCCAAACTCAAACGCCTCATTGATTTGATTGAAGGCCAAAACTGGTCAAGCCTGAAAACGGATGTCAAAGGCGACATCTACGAAGGGCTGTTAAAGAAAAACGCCGAAGACACCAAAAGCGGCGCGGGGCAATACTTTACGCCGCGTGAATTGCTCAACGCGATTGTCGCCGTCATGCGCCCCGCGCCTGATATGCGTATCTGCGACCCTGCTTGCGGCACGGGCGGCTTTCTTCTCGCCGCGCATGATTACATCAGGAATCATTACAAACTAGACCAAAAGCAGACCGAATTTCAGCGCGCTAACGCCTTTTGCGGCGTGGAAATCGTGGACGCCACGGCGCGGCTATGCGTGATGAATCTTTACCTGCACGGCATCGGGGATGATGAAGATGTTCCGGTCAAGGTTGACGATAGCCTGAAAGCCGACCCCGGCGAGTTTTTCCAGATGGTTTTGACCAATCCGCCGTTCGGAAAGAAATCCAGCATCACTATCATTGACGAAGACGGCAAAGCCGGAAAAGAGAGCATCACTTACCAACGCACCGGCTTTACGCCGACTTCCAACAAACAACTAAATTTCGTTCAACACATCATCGCCCAACTCGAAACGCACGGACGCGCCGCCGTCGTCGTGCCGGATAACGTCCTGTTTGAAGGCGGGGCCGGCGAAACCATCCGCAAGAAACTCTTAAAAACCTGCGACGCGCATACGCTCTTACGCCTTCCCACCGGCATTTTCTACGCACAAGGCGTCAAGGCAAACGTCATTTTCTTCGACAAAAAGCCGGGCCGCGAACAAGCCTGGACATCCAAACTCTGGATTTACGATTTACGCACCAACAAGCATTTCACGCTCAAAACCAACCCGCTCCGCGAAACCGATTTACAGGATTTCAGCGAATGCTACAACCCCGCCAACCGACACGAAAGAACCGAAAACGAGCGTTTCCGCTGTTTTACATACGATGAGCTGATGCAGCGCGACAAAACAAGCCTGGACATCTTCTGGCTCAAAGACGACAGCCTCGAAGATTCCGCCAACCTGCCCGCGCCCGATGTGCTGGCGCAAGACATCATGGAAAATCTGCAAGCGGCCCTGGAACAATTCGCGGGCATTTATGAAGTCGTCGGCGTAGATTGATTATGAGCGGAACAGAGCGCAAAAACATCCGGCCCGGTATGCGTGTCGCCATTGTCTTGAAACATGACCAGCGCACGGGCCGGCAGACTATCGGCACGGTCAACGACTTACTGACCAACTCCGCGCAACATCCGCACGGCATCAAGGTACGCTTGACCGATGGACAAGTCGGGCGCGTCAAAGAGATTTTAGGCAACGGTTAAAGCGAATAATTTGTGTGCGAGTTGTGTGCGAACTCTGCCAAACTAACGCATTTTAGACACACTCAGGCAATTGGGAGAGGCCGGAAACACCTTGTTTTTCATACTCTTG
>JAYVJN010000573.1:0-9227 GCA_043769325.1 Acidobacteriota bacterium | reverse complement strand
CGCGTGGCGATTTTATCGGCATCGCCGAATGCGCACCCGAACAGCTATCGTTTATTGAGCGTTCCGCGCCCGCCTTACTCCAAGTTTTTCAACAACTTATCATCAGCGAACCGACGCCCGAACGCGGGCGCGATATTCTGCGCCGCTTCGTCGCGCAGCGCGGGCCGGATTTATTGGACGACGCGGGCCTGTCGGCGGTTGACCGCTTGCACCGCCGTTACGCCACCTATTCTGCCTTTCCAGGCCGGCCTCTTCGTTTCCTCAAAAATTTATTAGACAGCGAAGCCCCAAACCCCAAATCCCAAACCCCAAATCCCAAATCCGAACGCGAAGTTGTCGCCGCCTTTTCTGCCGAAACAGGCTTGCCTTTGCTGCTGTTGGATGATGAAACACCGCTTGACGTGGCGGCGACAGAGGCTTGGCTGGCAGCGCGGGTTATCGGGCAAACCGAAGCAGTGCGGCTAGTTACGGATTTAATTGCCACAGTGAAAGCGGGCCTCACGCGCCCGCGCCGGCCCATCGCGTCGCTCTTGTTCATCGGGCCGACCGGGGTGGGTAAAACGGAAATGGCGAAAGCGCTGGCGGAGTTTTTCTTTCGTGACCGTAACCGCTTACTGCGCTTTGACATGAGCGAATACGCCGACCCTCTGGCGGTCAAACGGCTCATCGGCGGCGTGGGCGCGACGGAAGGCCAACTCACCGCCAAAATGCGCGAACAGCCCTTTGCCGTCGTCCTCTTTGACGAGGTGGAAAAGGCCGACCCGTCGTTTTTTGACTTGCTTTTGCAACTATTAGGCGAAGGGCGTTTGACCGACGCCGGCGGGCGCGTGGCCGACTTTTCCAACGCCATCGTGATTATGACTTCCAACCTCGGCGCGGAAAGTTACGGGCGCGGCGTGGGCGGCTTTGTCAACACGAAAACGGGCCAACGCGCCGCCAAACAACACTTTACCAAAGCCGTGCGGGATGCGGTGCGGCCCGAATTATTCAACCGCATAGACCGCATCGCGCCGTTTGCGCCGCTCGACGAAACGACGGTGCTGCGCATCGCCGAACGCGAACTCGACAATCTGCGCCAACGCGACGGGCTACGTTTTCGCGCCGTTAATTTGCAGATTGACAAAGATTTAGCGCGGCATCTGGCGCGCGTCGGCTATCACCCGCGCTACGGCGCGCGCCCGCTCAAACGCGCCCTCGAACGCGAATTGCTCGTGCCTCTCGCGGAAAGTTTGAACCAACACGGCAGCGAAACGCCGCTGGACGCCGCCGCGCATCTCTCCGGGGATAGTTTAGTCTGGGATGTGCAGCCGCAACCCAAACCCAAAGACCGGCGCGAAGCCGCGCAGCGCAACGGTTTGCTCAACACAGCGCAATCCTCCACTGACCTGCGCCGCCGTATGCAACGCCTGGAACACGGGGCTTTAGCGCAGGGCCTCCGCAACCAAATCTGGCGGCTTGAAGAACTCGAACGCCGCCAAAAAGCGAAAGCCAAAGCGCGGGGCCGCGCCCTTACGCCCACCGTCGCGCAACAACTGGAGCGTCTGCCCAAACTACGCCATGTTGTAGCGCAAGTCGAAGAAACACAACAACATATCTACTCCGTCGAAGAACGCGCCCTGTTGCAACTCTACGGCAACGCCCACGCGCCGCTCAGTGCCGCCGACGCTGAAACCGCCGCTCTCGAAAAGGCGTACACAGAGGCCCGCGAAGCGTTCGGCGAACTGCTCTACACGCTGCTGGCCTGGCAATACGACGCGCCACACCGCGTTACATTGAGCTTATTTAGTGAAAATCTCTCGTTTTTATACGCCCTGGCCCGCGCTTATTACGCGCACGGCGTCGCTTGCGGTTACGCCGTAAAGTGTTATCAATACACGACTCAGCCCGCGCCCAAAGGTGAAACGCGGTTGACTAAGGAACCCGTCGCGCTCTTGGGCCGCGCCGTCCATTTGCAAAGCGTCGCCGTGCCGGAATTGTCGCTGGAAGACGAACCCGAAGGCACGGTGGGAATTTTATTGCGTTGCGAAGGCAAACTTGCCTTTCCGCGTTTCATCAGGGAAGGCGGTTTGCACCTCTTGAAAGACGCCAACGAACGCGCCCATCGCAGCTTTGTGCTGGCAACCAACGACGACGCGGATAAATACGAGGCCCCCGAATTTTTAGCCGAACGCGGCTCCATCACCGACGGCGAATCGCAGCGCATCTACAACACCGGTAAAGGTTTACTTGAAGACAAAGCCCTCAAGAAAAACTACCCGTGCAAAGGTGATGACTTCACCGCCGCATTGGGTGAAGCCCTTAACGAACAGCTAAAAAAAGAAGCCGAAGCCCTGGCCGGATAGCTCCCGTTTACAATTGGAGATTAGGCAATGGCGGCGGCGGGCGCAAGCAACCCTTCCCGACCTGCCAGGTAGCTTAACGGGCTAGGTTATTTTGTATGAGCCACAGTAGTTACAGTTTTACCAAGCCCGTCAAATAATCTCTCAGGTTGGGAAGGGTTGCTTGCGCCCGCTCGAATGAGGCACCTGGGCCGGCCCCGCAAAGTTGCGAAGTCCGGCGAAAGTGTGTAAAGAATAGGTTGGGAGAGAAATAAAATTATGGCATACCCTGAATTTATGATTACGCCGATGCGCGAGGAACTAACCCGCGTCGGCATTGAAGAAACGCGCACGCCGGAAGCCGTGCAACAAGCGGTGGAAACGCCCGGCACGGTAATGGTCATCGTCAATTCGGTCTGCGGTTGCGCGGCGGGCAAAGCGCGGCCCGGCATTGCGATGGCCTTGCAAAACGAAGTGAAGCCCGACAAAGTTATCACCGTTTTTGCCGGCGCGGACATCGAAGCGACAACCGTAGCCCGCAACTATTTCACCGGCTACCAACCGTCGTCGCCCTCCGTCGGCATACTGAAAGACGGCAAACTGGTTTACATGATGGAACGCCGCGACATCGAAACCCGCTTCGCCGACCAAATCTGCGACGAACTGGTCAAAGCCTTTAACCAACACTGCGCGGCAGCTTCGGCGGCCAATAACTAAACCCGTCGGGACAAACGACAAAGCCACAGAGGGCCGCAGATTCATTCCGTTTGGATAAATTTGCGGCCCTCTGTGCTTTGTCGTTTCTACTGTTTACTGATGCGGTCTTGCGGGTTATCCGGCTCAACATCAGGCACGGCGCGTAAAACCCGCCTAAAGGCTTCGCGTGTGTTTTGGGTAGCTTCAAGTTTGAAAAATTCGACGGTTTCCAGTGCCGACATCTTTTCGGCGGCGGCGGTTGCCAAAAACTGGTTCAGGGAAATCCCTTCTTCAGCGGCCAATTCTTCCAGCTTTTTGTGCAGCGAGTTGGGTAAATCAACAGTAACCGCGCTCATATTATAAATTCCTCACGATAGCGTAAAAGTCTGCCGGCGTAATGGCCTCAATGCCGAACAGTTCTATGTTGGCAAAATCTTTCAAATTGAACGTGACGATGTAAGCGCATTGCGCTGCCACTGCCAATTCCAGAATCATATCGTCTTTGGAGTCTTGCAACCAAGGCCGCCAGAGAAAGTATATCTTTTGCCGATGCGCCGCGCCCACAATTTCGCGCACAAAATCCACGATGTCCTCATCAGAAGTGCCGTTTGGTTTGACCGTTGGCCGCAACAGCACGTCCAAGTATTCGTTATAAAGCGGTTGCGAAAGTGCCAATTCAAACTGTGGCGAAGGCAGAGACGACACCAAAGCGTAAGACGCGCCACGTTGTGAACGCAAAGACGACACCAACACATTCGTGTCGAAAACTACGCGCATGGCTCAAAATATCACACTCAAGAGTAAATTACGTCATAGATACCAACAATTACACGGATTTGCGAAGGCCCGGACAATTCGGTTTAGGTCGAACAGTAGAGCGGCGTATGTTATCATATCTTGCGATGCCAGAACTTTTAGCCACCACTTTACAAACGCCGATTATGTCTTTGCCCGATTGCGGGATACCGCGTTTCGGGCTGGCGGCGGGGCGTAAGTTGGGGCTGGCGTTGGCGGCTGCGGCGGGCAAGACCGACGCTACGCAGGCGACGGTGGAGGATTTGCTTAACTATCTGCCGATGCGTTATGAAGACCGTTCGCAGATGGCCCGCGTCGCGGATTTAGAGGCCGGCGACGAGGTGGCGTTGGAGCTTTATGTGCGCGTGGCGGGCGCATACCAGGTGGGCAAGAATCGCGGGCCGAAAGCCCCGCCGTTGTTCATCTTTGAGATAACCGCGAGCGACCCTGGTAAAACCGGTAAACCCGTTGTTGTGTGGTGGTTTGTGTCGGGCAAGGTGGCGCGGCAGATTATTCAATACCAGACCAAACGCTTCACTCGTGGGGCGCGTTTCGTGGCTTACGGGCAATGGGAATGGGACGGGCGGCGCAACACTTTTTCGCTGCGCTTGGGCAAGCCCGATGAATTGGAAATGCTGCCTGATGGGGATGAGAGTTTGGGGGTTGGGGATTTGCCTGGCTACGGCGCAGCCTTGCCTTTTGCGGCGCAAGAAAATTTAGCAGAGAAAGACGGAAACAATTCCCAACCCCCATTCTCCAATCCCCAATCCCCAGCCCCCGACCCCCAATTTGAGGATGCGGACGAAAACCCTGAGTTGGCGATGATTCACGTCGGGCGGCGCGTGCCGGTCTATCGCAAATTGGGCGAGTTTCGCACCAAGCGTCTGCGCGAGGTTGTGTGGGAAGTGTTGCAGCGTCTTGGTGATACTGCTATTTCTGAAAACTTGCCCGCCGATTTGATTGCGCGGCAGAAACTGATTCCCCGCGCCGAAGCCTTGCGGCGGATTCATTTTCCTTTGGACGACGCGCCTTTGGCAGAGTACGAACGGGCGCGGAGTCCGGCGCATCTGCGTCTGATTTTCGAGGAGTTTTTCTGGGTTTCGCTGGCATTGGCCTATCGTCGCGGCGAACGCGCCCGCGAACCCAAAGGCGCGTCCATTGAGATTACGGAGCGCATCCGTGCTGTCTGTGAGGGGATTTTGCCGTTTACTTTGACGACGGCGCAGGAGCGCGTGACCAACCGCATTTTCGCGGACATGGAATCCGACGCGCCGATGAACCGCCTCGTGCAGGGCGATGTGGGCAGCGGCAAAACCATCGTCGCGCTCTTGGCGATGCTGGCGGCGATGGAAAACGGTTATCAGGCCGCGCTCATGGCCCCTACGGAAATACTCGCCGAACAGCACGCCCGCAACATCCGCAAGTTGCTGGAAACCACGCCTTACCGCGTGGAATTGTTCACTGGCAGCTTGCGGGCCGCCGTCAAACGCAAGCTGCACACAGATTTAGCGGCGGGCGAAATCCATTGCGCCATCGGCACCCACGCGCTCATTCAGGACAACGTAAACTTTGCCCAACTCGGCTTGGCCGTAATTGACGAGCAGCACCGTTTCGGCGTCATGCAACGCGCCGAACTGATGGCGCGCGGCTATCACCCGGACGTTTTGGTGATGACCGCGACGCCGATTCCGCGCAGTCTGGCGATGACGGTTTACGGCGATTTGGACGTTTCCGTCATTGACGAACTGCCGCCGGGCCGCACGCCCGTCAAAACGGTTGTCGTCGGCGAAGAGAAGCGCGGCGGCGTCTATAAAGGCATCGAGCGCGAATTGTTGCTGGGCCGGCAGGCTTATGTCGTCTATCCTTTGGTGGAAGAATCGGAAAAGATGGACTTGAAAGACGCCACGCGGCAGTACGAAAAACTGCGCGACGAGGTGTTCACGAACTATCGCGTAGGGTTGCTGCACGGCAAGATGAAGCAAGCGGACAAGGAAGAAGTAATGCGCGGTTTTTCAGCGGGCGAAACGCATATCCTGGTGGCGACAACGGTTATCGAAGTCGGCGTGGACGTGCCGAACGCTTCCATCATGGTCATCGAACACGCCGAACGCTTCGGTTTATCGCAACTGCACCAGCTACGCGGGCGCGTCGGGCGCGGGGCCGAGCAGAGCTTTTGCGTCTTGCTCACCACCCACAAGCAAACCAACGTGGCGAAAGAGCGTCTCGGCATCATGGAACAGACCACCGACGGCTTTCTCATCGCCGAAAAAGACCTCGAAATACGCGGCCCCGGCGAAGTCATGGGCACGCGCCAATCCGGTGAAGCCGTCTTTCGCATCGGCAACATCGTGCGCGACGTGGAAATCCTCGAACAAGCCCGCGAAGAGGCGGCGCATTACCTCACGCAAAAAAGAAACACCCGCGAAACCTCGGCCCTCATTGAGCGCGTCCGCTTAGACCCGCGCTTTGGGCTGGCGGCGGTTGGTTAGGCGTGCATTTGCGCGACTTCAGTTGAGAGAAACTGGCAGAATTCGTCCATTGCCATATCCGCTTGTGTGGTTGAGGGACGCGCCAGGTTGACGGCCACTTGGCCGCCGTTTCCGACACGGGTAAAGGCGAAGAGCAAGGGAATGCGGGCGCGTTCGGCGAAACGCGGGGCCGTTTCGGAGACGTAATGCGTTACCCCGCCAAGTTGCAAAGGGCGGCTGTTGGGGATGGGGTGCAGGGCTTCGGCGGTAATGATGACGATGTGGTTGTCTCTTACCCTTTGCCGGACGCGCAGGTAAGTCTGTTCATTCGGGCGAATCCGCTCTACTTTGTGATTACTTCCCAAATGGTCGTCCAGGTTCTCAACCCCGCTCACCAACGTCACTTTGCGCCCTTGCTGAGTCAGCCAAAGCATAAACAAACGGTTCAAAAAGTGGTGGCTGGTAAGAATCAACGCGCCGCCGGTTTCTTCCAGCAGATGCGCTTGCGGAGCGTGTAGCGCGGGAGCAAAATCAATATCGTGTTCAAACAAACGGTTCAGCAGAAACCAGAGCGCCCTCTCACGCGGCCCTTGCAATGGATTATTGGGCCGCATCAGGCGCACAAAGGGTTGCAAACAATAGGCCACACGCTGCATCAGGGGAAACCGCCAACGGCGCGGACAAGCCCGGAGAGCTCCTACGATGAACCGTCCGCTGATGGCGCGGAGGTTGCGAAAGGATAATGCGTGGCGCGTTTGCGACTGAGGGAAAGCCATAGAGAATTGTTAATCACACACATTACACAGTGGGTGGTTTTGTCGCCAACGGCGACGCACAATATAGCGTAGGGTGAGTGAAGGCGCAGCCGCAACGTAACCCTACGTCAACCGTCATCACGCGCCCCGTCGCTGAAAGCGACGAACAACGTCACGCCGGCTATGTTTCAGGGCTGTTCGTCACCTTCGGCGACGGAGCGGCTTTCGTTATCCGTCGTAGGGTTGCGCTCACTCTCGTTCGCTACACCCTACGCTATATTGTGCCTCGCCGTTGGCGAGAAAACCTGTCGTCTGCGTAAGGTGAGTTAATTAACCTAGGCCGCGCTTGCGGCTGCCGGCGCAGCGCGTAAAAGCCGTGCGTGGCGTTGGTGGAAATGCCAAAAGGCCAGTGCGCCGCGTTGTGCGCCGTGACGGGCTTCTTGTTGTTGCTCCGTTGTCGTGGCGGCAAAGGCGGCCAACTCCGCGCCGTGTGCGCCGTGTTTTTCGTCGGCGATAAAATGTTCCGCCAAAAATTCCAGGTCTGCTTCTGCCACGCCGTAATGCTGGCGCAGCCCTTCATACAATAAACGAAAGGCGCGTGGGACATTGGACTCAATCCCGACGCAGATATAAGCGAAAGGGCCAAGCCAGCGGCCTTGTTGTAGTTCGAGGGAAATCCATTGGCCCGTCGGCGGTTTCGCTACGCACACACCAACGACCCCCAAAGCGCGGGCCAAACGCGCCGCCAAAGCCGTGTGGTGGCGTTCAGGAGCAAGCAATAACCCCGTCTGCGGGCTATATGAAGCCGCGCCAATCTCTTCCAGCAAATTTTCCAGCAAGGCATGGCACACCTCTGCTTTATCGCAGAGCGCGTAAATTGAAGCCAGCGTCGCCGGCAAACTCCCCGCCAGGGCGGTTAAATCAGCTATGTAGCCGCGTAAAGAATCTTTCGGGTAGCGTCCGTTGGCGATGCTCTGAATAAGCGCGTTTTGCGTGATGTCGGGCGTTTTTACTATTTCAAGTAGTTGCGCGGCGAAGGTTTGGCTCATCAATAGCCTCCCTCGTTTTCCAAGACGTGCTCAAAAAACGGCACGATTTTGCCTTCGGGCGTCAGTCGTCCGCGTGTTGTGCTGCCGAGGTCGGGCCATTGCGTCAGTTGGACACGGATGCGCCCGCAGGTGAAGTCAAGAGAAGACGCGGTGCGCTCGCGCTGCTCGAAAGTGTCCACCGCCAGGCCCGTCGCCTGGCTGAAAACCCGTTGCAGTTCGTCCAGAGACAAGGGTTCGGCTTTCATAAACCGCCCGATTGCGCCTATTGAACGCAGATGAAACTCGCGCACATTCCGCGCCCTTTGCGCTGCTTGCCAAAGCGTGGCGACTTCATGTTCATTTACGCCGCGCACGACAATCATGCCCAGAGAAGTAAAAATATGCTCTGCTTTTAGATTGTCAAAGGCTTGCTTTTTACGCGCCGCGCAGCGCATCCCATCAATCGCGGCGTAAAGTTCATCATCAAACCCGCCGTTAAGCGAGAGGTAAACTAACTGTAAACCGGCGCGGCGTAGTTCGCGTATGTAGTTGCGGTCAGTGAATTTGAGGCCGTTAGTAAGGATGACCGGATGATGCCCGAAACCGCGCAGACTGCTAATGAGTTCGGGCAAATCGTCGCGCATGGTGGGTTCGGCCCCGACCAGACGCACAAAAGTGCCGGCTGGAAGTTGGGCAAAGATTTCCTTTAACCAGCCGGCGTCCAAATCAGGGATTGTGCGATTGGGAATATAGCAGTTGTGACAGCCCATATTGCAACGATGTGTCACATCTACAATAACGGTTTCAAAAGGGCAATCCGCCGGACTATAAGCAGTATATGGGCGGGAAGAAGCGAAAGCGTTAGCCTCCATAACAGAAGAAAAGTTAGGCATAGGGGGATTTTCAGCAATATCTTGATGTATCATTAACTCACCTTACGCAACGAATGGTTTTGTCGCCAACGGCGACTAACAATATAGCGTAGGGTGAGCGCAGCGCAACCCTACGTCTGCCGCCACCACGCCCACCGTCGCTGAAAGCGACGAACAGGGTTACGGCGGCGTAATGTTGGAAGGTTGTTCGTCACCTTCGGCGACGGCAAGTTTACTCACTCGTCGTAGGGTTGCGCTCACTCTCGTTCGCTGACCCTACGCTATATTGTGCCTC
>JAYVJN010000572.1:0-10016 GCA_043769325.1 Acidobacteriota bacterium | reverse complement strand
AAACACACGGAAAAAAGCAGCCAAGTTCTGTGTTTGCTTATTTCCGCGTTTTCTGCGCCTTCCGTAGATCTAAAATTCTTTTTCTTGAAAGATATAGCTACTGGCTACTGGCTTCAAGGCTTTGCGGTTTTGCGTTGAAGCTTTTCGTCGCATCAATCATCCAACTGTCAGATTATTCTTGCACCTCGCTGATAGTGACGTAACGACGGGCCAGGCCGAGTTCGCGTAGTTTGTGTTGCAGCGATTGGCGGTGCATTCCGAGCATGGTGGCGGCGCGGGTGACGTTGCCGGAGGTTTCTTCGAGACAACGGGCGATGTAGCGGCGTTCAAATTCGTGGCGGTCTTCGCGGAACGCGCCGGTAAACGGCACCGCTAAATCGTTGTTGTTCAAAGACTCAGTCATGGTCTGGCGTTTTTCGGTGGCGGGCGCGGCGCGAAATTCATCAGGCAAATCGGCGGCGGTAAGTTCCGCGCTTTCGGCGATGATGGCGGCGCGTTCGACGGCGTTGCGTAACTCGCGCACGTTGCCCGGCCAATCGTAGGCCAATAATTGCCGCAACGCGCTTGCGCCCAACGGACGCGCCGGCAAGCGATAGCGTTCGGCGGCGGCGGCGGCGAACGATTCGGCGAGGACGGGAATGTCTTCGCGGCGTTCGCGCAAGGGCGGGATTTCCACCGTGACCACGCGCAGACGGTAAAATAAATCGGCGCGGAAACTGCCATTCGCAATGTCTTGTTCAAGGGGGCGATGCGTCGCGCTTACGATACGCACGTCAACCACAATAGATTCATTGCCGCCAAGCCGTTCGATGGCGCGTTCTTCCAACGCCCGCAACAACTTAGCTTGCACGTTCGCGCTCATGTCGCCGATTTCGTCCAAAAAAAGCGTGCCGCCGTCGGCCTGTTCAAATTTGCCCAGACGCCGGCCCGCCGCGCCCGTGAACGCGCCTTTTTCGTGTCCAAATAGTTCGGATTCAATCAGTTCCGAAGGCAGCGCGGCGCAGTTTACGGCGACGAAAGGCTTATCGCAGCGCGTCGAACTGAGTTCGTGAATGGCGCGGGCGACAAGTTCTTTGCCGGTGCCGGATTCGCCGCGCACCAAGACGCTGGCGTCGGTTTCCGCGACCTTTTCTATCAACGCGCGCACGCGACGCATGGCTTCCGACGCGCCGATGAGCCGGCCCTGCGTGCCGCTTTCCGTAGCTAAACGGCGTTTGAGCGTGGCGTTCTCGCGCCGCAGACGAACGGTTTCCAGCGCGTTCTTGACGGCCAGGCGTAAATCGTCTAACTCAAATGGTTTAGCCAGATAATCATGCGCTCCGGCTTTGATGGCTTCGACGGCAGTGCGCTCCGTGCCGTGCGCGGTGATGAGAATAACGAGCGGCTTTTCTTCCTCTTTTTCTTCCAGTTCAGCCAGCAAATCCAGCCCCGACGCGCCCGGCAAATTCACGTCCAAGAGCAACAAATCGGGCCGCCAGTGTTTGAAAAAGCCCCGCGCTTCTTCCACGCTGCCCGCTTCGGCCAGTTCGTAACCCAGACTTTTCAGCCCGCGCCGGATGCCGTAACGCGCTGCTTCTTCGTCATCAACTATTAATATGCGGAATGTTTCTTCGCGGTTTTGTGCCATAACGCGGATTCTACTAGCGAATGCCGTGCCAGAGAAGCGGGCCGGGAGAGAATTAGCCACCCGTCACCTGATTCCGCTACGTTTAGCTACTACGACCACGACGCCGATTTCGCCGCCTTCACCCGCGCTCAGAGTTCCGACCACCGCCGGCTCGGATTCGTGGATGTTAAAGCCTGTGTTCAGCCCCACATTTTCGTATTGGGTAACACTTTGGCCGTTAGGGGCCAGGACTGAAACGGGAACCTTCGCGCCGAAATTGAACACGCCAACCCGTATGTAATCCGCGTTTAGCATAATATCACCCGCGGACACATCGTAAAACGCGGCCTTGTTCGTTCCACCAAAAGAGGCTTCGGCGTTCCATTTCAAGCTTAATTGACCGCGCACGCCGCGCACACGGCTAAACATCGTCCCGCCCACGCGGTAATGGCTAAACGGCAAGGTAGCTTTCAGTTGCCGTATCACACCGTCCAGACCGGCTGGCGTTTTGGCATTCTCCTTCGGCGTGTTGGAACCGACGAGCAGGTAAATTTGAAAATCTATATCGACAGGGGCCGTTTCCTGTGCGGCTTGCTTGGCAGCAGGTTTTTCCGTTTTGTCGCCGTCCTCTGTGACCTGGCCGTAAACGGCGGTAACAGTTAAAGATAACAATAACACTAAGCGCAGAATTTTTGACATAGTTGGTTTCCTTTCAGTTTTTTGTCGTAAGACCGACGCTTAAACTCACGCGCGCCACCAGCGAAAGTTCCCAAGTCGCAGATTTTATTCACGGGATAGGTATTTCCACATAACTGATGTGAATCAGAGGTTAAATAAAACCGCGATGCTTATGACTGGAGCGCGGACAGCCTTGTCCGCATGAGCGCACAGCGCGAAAAAAAGTAGCGGCGAGCGAGTGCGCGTTCCCCGCCATCAGGCTGGTTAAGCGTAGGCGTTACTCGCCTTACGGCTCGTTGCGGACAAGGCTGTCCGCGCTCCAGTCGTGACGCGCTTCGTCTCTGATAAGTTTCAACTCCTGATTTGAATGCGGGGCTAGAGACTAATTTGGGGATGGGCTAGAAGGGCCGCGAAAAACCCACGCGCCGCTCAATTTGTTGGCGTCTCGTTCGACAGCGGGGCATAAAGACCATTCATTCATAAAAGCTAACCTCCAAACGCGCTAAACATAGCATTAAGATAACGATAGCGACAACTCAAAGCGCGCGCCGCCGGTTGTTTCCGCGAGACGCGCCGCGCCACCGGCTTCTGCCAGGCGTTTGCGGACGATGGCTAAACCCAGGCCCGTGCCGCGCTGACGGGTGGTGAAAAATGGCTGCCAGATACGCTCGCGCAATTCCAGAGGCACGCCGGGGCCATCGTCGGTGATAGTTATAAGCAGAGCGTCGCTTTGTTCGTGCGCGGCAAGTGAAACGCGACTGTGCGCGGCTTGGAGCGCGTTGCCCACAAGATTGGACAAAGCGTCGCGCACGGCTGCCGCGCGGGGGCCATTGAGTTCCCTTTCCGTGTCGCAAGTCCATTCAATTGTTATATTTCGCGGCGCGGCGGCGTGGCGGTGCAGGTCGGCGGCGGCACTCAAGAGTTCGTCCACACGGCACGGCATGGCGTCGGGCGGCGCAGTGCGGGCGAAGCTCAAAAGCTGCGTTACACTCTTGCTCAAACGATCTGTCTCGCCAATTATGAGGCTCAAATCGCGCCCGTATTCGTGCGTGACGGCCTCGTCTTCTTGCATGGATTGGGCGATGGATTTTATGGCGGACAAAGGGTTTTTGATTTCGTGCGCCACCGTCGCCGCCATTTGTCCGAGCGCGGCCAGGCGTTCGCCATGCGCCACGCGCCGTTCAAGGCGCATATTTTCCTCAAACAGGCGGCTGCCTTCGAGGGCCGTCGCCAATTGTTTCGCCAAGACTTCAAGCACGGCCCGGGTGTCGTCGTTGAGCGATTCCGGCGCGGCGTCAACGAGCATCAGGCCGAGGTGTTGCGGCCCGTTGCGAAGCATATAAGCTACATCAAAGCCGTTATCCCGCAACGCTTTATCGCCGCGCAAAGGTTCACTGCCGAGATACACGGCGCGGGTGTTCAGTTCGTTGAGCCATAATTCGGGGGCTTGCGGCGGGGCTTCATTTTCTCCGTCCGGCGGCAACTGCGGCGCGATGCGGCAACGGCGCAAGTTCAAGGCTTTCACTGTTTCTGTTTCGACAAAACGCAAGAAATCGGGCAAGCGTTGGTAGGGGCCGGCGTGTGCGCCGATGCGGGTGACGACATCGCGGTAAAGCGCGGCTTCGCGTTCAAACAAAACCTGCGCGCGCTGTTCCAGCCAACGCCGCAGAGGTGCCGCCGCCAACGCTAACGCCAGTATCAGCAGCGATTCGATGACGCCGGGCCGCACGCCATAATGCGCTGTGAACCATTCGCCAACGGCGCGGATGCCATACAAATAAACCGCCAGAACAATCGCCGCAAAGACGGCAATGATTAGGCTTTCCTGTATTTTCAAGTCAAGGTAGCGGTAGCGGTAAATGTAAAAAGCGATGAGCGCGGAGGGCAGCAGCGAACCCAAATTGACGAGCGTGTTGAGATAGGGCCGAAACTGCGTATTTGCGCCTAGCCCGAACGCATAGACCGCCACAATCACCGCCGCCAGCCCCAAAAACGAGACCGCAATGCCCCGCATCGAAAGCCTTTCGCCCGCCTCCTGAGTGGTCTGCGCGATGAGCAATTCTGTTACCGCCACAAAGCCCAGCGCGTAACCGGCCCACAACGCAAACGCCGCGACAAAGTTCAACTCCAGGCCAACTAAATGCGCCGGCGCAAACGGCAGTTGTTGTAATTTCTCAAAATGCTGAAGATAGCGCCCTTCCCAGATGCGCCAGAGGGCCGGCACGAGAAAAAACACGGGAATGTATGAAGTGTAAACGCGGATTTTTTCATTCAACGACATTTCGCGCCCTTTGGCGTCGGCCCACAAATGCAAGTGGACGTGCAACAAGAATGAATATGAAAGTGTGATACTGACTACCGCCAGCGTATCCGCCGCTTTGAGCAACGCGCCCCAGCCTGTCACGCCCAAGCCTAGCGCGTGGTGCAAAGTGGTGACAAAATTGGCCGCGTGCCAGAGTCCGAAACCTGTCGTCAGCACCAGCAACACGCGCTCGCTGCGCGTCAGTTTGCGCCGCGCCCGCAAAAGCAGCCAGCCCATCCAAAGATGCAGCGTCGCGCCCGCGCTGAACCCGACAAATTGTAATACTTCCAGAAATGACATCCTAAGCCCCGCCAATCCGCGATAGTATAACGCATCTTGCGTGCCACAAAACACTTGCGTCAAATTGCCACACTGCTTACAATGCGCCCAACTGATTCGCCCCAAGGAAGCCATATGCCCGAAACAAATCTTTTCGAGACAAGTTTGCCGCCACAAAAAGACGCCCGCATCGGTTTATGGATTGGGCTTTCGTTGGCACTTTCCCTCATTGTTTTCGCCGGTGGCGCGTGGTATCTGTGGCAGCGTTCGCGCCCGGCCCCGCCTACGGGCTGCGCGGCGGATAAATACGGCGACGAGTGTTTGCGCGGCGTATTGGTTTCTTACCTGGCGCAACCCGCGTTTTCCGGCCTGGAACTTGAACGGCAAGTGTTGGGCGAAATGCGCCTGGAGCTTTACATCGTTGACAAGCGCGAGATTTACCTTTCCACGTTCGCCGATGTGCCGGCGCAAGCGGAACTGGCGAAGGTTTTGCTCAAACCCGACCAAATTGAGATTGCCAAAGAAGTTGACGGACGCTGGCATTTGGGCGATTACCGTTTATTGAAAAGCCGCGAGAAAGGCTTTTTTTGCAAAACCGCTCTGAGCAATCTAAAAATCAATCCCGACCAGGTTTTCAGCTTTACTTTGAATAAAGCCAAATATCAGCTCAGTTTACACGAGATGGCCGACTTTTCCGGCAACCGCAGCACTTACAACGGTCTGCTGCGGGCTGATACAGGTCTTTACGAGGACGGCCAACACCTCGTTTTCTACAATCACGGCGCGTTTGTCGCGCCGGCAGGCGAACCTTCGCTCAAACGTTTGGCGACGGAACTAACGCGCGACATCGCGCCGGACGACCCTTTGGCGCGGGAACAGCGTGTCCAACGGTTGGTGGATTTGGTGGCGGAGGACATCGTTTACGATTCTGTCGAAGCCACGCTTTCTTACGAAACATTAAAACGCCCCAACGAGACCTTGATGACGCGCCAATCCGATTGCAGCAACAAAGCCATTTTGCTGGCTTCGTTATTGGAACAATTGGACGAAGATTACCTGCTGCTTTACGTCCCGGAACACATCACCGTCGGCGTTAAGCAGGGCCGCTTCGCCAACCAAAATGGTCTCGTTTTCCGTTTCGAGGGCCAAGATTGGTTGATTGCCGAATCCACTACGCGGGGCTTCAAAGTTGGCGCAACGCGGGTACAAGAAGCCGAACGCTTGCTCAACGTCAAATACGTCCAACGCCCGCGCAACAAAAATCTGATTTTCAACTTGAAAAATATGCAACCGTTGGAGTTTCAGTAAAAAAGCTGGCTTTTTTCTGTTACGCGCCGTTATTTTCTTGCGTCTAGCATATTGAGGCCGAATGAGCGTTTACGCCGTGCAAATGGAGCAAATTTACGACAACGCGGAGACAATAGCCGCGCGTCAGGCGTCTGCGCTCAACGATAATGAGTTGGCGGCGTTAGCTGCTGCGGGCGACGAAGACGCTTTCCGGCAGCTTTATGAGCGGCATCGCCAGGCTGTTGCGCGTTTGGCTTATCGTTTTTTTTCGCGCCGCGAACAGGTTGAGGACATCATGCAAGAGGCGTTCAGCAAAGCCTATTTCGCCCTCCACAGCTTTCGCGGCAACCATGAACGCTCGTTTATTTCGTGGCTCTCGCAAATCACCACGCGGGTTTGTTACGATGCCTTGCGCCGCCCGCAACACAACGCTGAACAGACATTTAGCGATTTAACTGACGACGAAGACGACTTTTTGCAACGCCGCATCGCCGCCCTCAGCGACGGGCGCACTGTGGAAGATGATTTGCTGTCGAAAGATTTGGCGGGGAAATTACTCGCCAAACTCGCGCCCGATGACCGTTTAGTCTTAACGCTGTTACACGGCGAAGAGAATTCCAGCGCGGACATCGCCGGTTTGACAGGTTGGAGCGAGGGCAAAGTCCGCGTCCGCGCCTTGCGCGCGCGACGGAGTTTACAAAAGATACTGCACAAGTTTTGTTAAGAGGGAAGAAAGCTATGTTGCTTCAAACAAAGAATTTAACAGACGAACAACTAGACAAATTAAGCGCGGAAATCACCCGCGCCTGGGCCGTTGACGAGACAGAAATCGAACAAACCGCCGCGTCGCCGTTCCTGTTTCGCCGCATCCAAGCCCATATCGCCGCCGAAGAAAACAGTCGCGCCCAAGAGGGGAATATCTGGCTGGTGTTGTCCAGAGGCTTGCGCCGCGCTTTGCCGGCATTTGTTTTGGTCGCCGCTTTTGCCATCGGCGGGGCCTACTACGTCGGTTCAACGGTCTTGTCAACCGCAAACACCGCCCCAAGCAGCACGCTCGACAGCCTGTTTTACGACGGCAACGACGAACTGTTCGCGCTCAATGAGGGGAAACGATAATGGAAACGTCAAAGAAAATAATCTGGCAGGTGTGGGCCTTAATCGCCGTCGTCTTTGTCTTGGGCTGTCTGACGGGCGCGTCTGTAACTTCGTTCTATAACGCGCGGCGTGGCGGCCCGGTGGATGGCTCTGCCGCCAATGGCGGGCCGCGCCGTTCAATGACCGAGAAGATGAAGCGCGAGTTAAATTTGACCGATGAGCAAACCACGCAAGTGCAAGCTATTATGGACGATACGCGCAAAGAATTCCGCGCCGCGTATGACGCTTGCCCGCAACTCAAGGACACACGCGAAAATGCCGCCGCCCGCATCCGCGTCTTGCTGACGCCCGAACAGCAAAAGAAATTTGATGAAATTAAAGCCCGCCGCGAAGAAGAACGCAAGAAAGACGACAAATAAATGCGGAAGCCCACACGAAGTAAGGGCGCAATAGCCGTACCCATTACTGAGCGGCACGGAAACTGCTGTGGCCTTAAATAGCCCGGAATGCTGCGAATCTGTTGCTCAACTCAAGTTGCGCGTAAGGTATGCCACCTGTGGAACGCGGATTTGGCAGATGCGGCAGATAAAAACCGGATTCAGATTCGCGTAAATCCGGTTTTTCCGCAAAATCCGCGTTCTGCCAGGCTGTTTTTGCTAGTCTCAGCTTAGATGTCTTTAATAAGCAATTTGCGTGCCGCTCAGTAATGAGCCGTACCTGCTTAATAATCGCGCAGAACACGCCAAACAATCGCTTTATAACCGCCTGGCGGAGCAAACTGCCAGACTTGTGCGCACCCTGACGGGTTCATGCCTTCGTTGAGAAACTGCGCTAACTCTGGTGTTTCTTTAATGTCGCGGCCTGTCAAAACAACAAAATCGGCGCGTTCTTGCGCGATAAGCGCGGTCAAACCTTCGGGCGTGGTTTTCGGCGGCAGTTGAATGCGCTCGCCCTCGGCATAAAACGGAACACGCAGGTCGGTGGAAATAATGCGCCGGCCGGCCCCTTGTTGTTGTTTAATCCAGCGGCCCGCTTGCTGAAACTCGGCCCCACGCGGCAGCCAGGCGTCGTTACCGGCTTGAGCGTCGGTGAATAAAGCCAAGGCCGGTGCCAGATAAAACGATAAAGCCAACGCGCACAACACCGGCAGCAGTAAAGGCCGCGCTGTCAGTAAACCGCGCAGACGCCCGTTGAACGGCAATTGCGCCGCCAGCCAGTCACGAAAATTGACCAACCCGTGCGCCAGCCAGCCCAATAAAACCGGCGCGAGCGGCAACAAATACCGCGCCTCAACAACAGTTATGGAATAGCCGGCCACTGTCGCCAGCAAAAAGAGCGTCAAATAAATCTCGCGTTGCGTGCGTTCCCTCGTCCACGAACGCCCGAACAAGCCTAAACCCAACCAGGGCCACAATAACGGCGGGAAAATATAAGCCAGTGAAACGTGCTGCAATTTGAGATTGTAGAGCGCGGTGCGACAACTTAAAGCAAGCCAAGCGGCCCAACCTTGCACGGCGGTTTCACGAGTGGCTTGCCCCGTGCCGATATGCCCGCCGAGCAGATTGGCTTGCAACTTTAAACTTATCGTCCAAACGCCCGCCGCGTGGTGTATGAACCAAATATAAGGCCCCGCGCAAAGCAGTGCGCCGACCAGCAAAGCTATGGCGCACTGCGCGTTACGCTTATGCGCCGCCGGCTGCGCGGAGAATTTCCCGGTCAGCGCGAGAACCGCGAAGAGCCAAAAGTAACCGAACGCTTCGGGCCGTGTCAGATAACTCAAACCCAACAATATACCGGTTAAACAACAATACTTTAGCGAATTTTCGCGCAACGCTCGCCAGCCGGCGTGAAGGGACGCGACCAACAGCAACAGGTAGAGCGATTCCGTCATCGCTTGCGCGGAATAGTTGAGCAGATGCACGAAGAAAGCCGCCCCAACCGCGCCCACGAAGGCTGTCTCTGCATCGTAACATTGCCGGTAAAAACGATAGAGCAACGCCACCAGACCAACGCCGGCGAAAACCGAAACGAGTTTGCCGGCCAGTTCGACATCGCCGGTGAAACGCGCCACAAGCCCGGCCACAAAGGGGTAAAACGGCGACCACTGAGGGTGAAAGCCATTGCGCCAGTCACCGGCGGCAAAGCGGCGGGCCAGGTCGAGATAGGTTGCGCCGTCGGGGGCAACCACAAAATCCTGCGCCGCTAATGCCAAACGCGCCGCCAATGCCAGCAGCAATAACAATATCATTCGCCGGGGGATTCGCATGATGGTTCAATCTCCGGGGTCGGCGGCAGAACAATTTGCGACGCGGGCCGGCGGCGCGTCCAGGCCCAGCAGAGCGCGAAAACGGCGGAACTGTAAAGAAAATAAAGCAGATGTAACGGAACCACGCGCAGCGCGAACCACCAACCGCGCGCGCCGACGAAAAAACGGTAAAAATCGTAATTCAACGCCAACGCCGCCAGCGTCAAAAGCAACGGCGGGGCCAGCCAATGCCAGCGAAAGAGCGAAAGCGGTAAAATAAACAGCGCGGAGACGACCAAAACCGCGCTGAATTGTTGGCGGCGGCTGACGTTTAACTCGTTGGGCAGTGTAGCGCGTTGCAATAACAGACGCGCCCAGGGCCAGGCGCGTTGCGCGATGTCCGTTTGTACCAGCGAAAATGCCGTCCAGCATTTTAAGTGTTGCGCTTGCAAGTCTTTATCCAACCAAATGCGCCAGCCGGCGGCGCGCAAACGATAGCCTAATTCGATGTCTTCAACGGCGGG
>JAYVJN010000571.1:0-10515 GCA_043769325.1 Acidobacteriota bacterium | reverse complement strand
TTCTAATTCCTGCGTGGCCGCCAACAACTTTTCGGCGGCGCGACTTTCCGCGCCGGCCAGCCATGAGAGTTGTTCGCGCACGGCAAGCGGCAATTCCGTAGTCTGCGCTTTGGCGAGCATACTTTCCACCAAAGGCGGCAATTTCTCGCGCCAATCCTCGCGGGTAACGGTGATTTCGTAACTATCTTGGGCGCAAAATTCGGCGCGTAGTTGACGCAAAATCTCGCACTTGAGGTCAAATCCCATCGCTTCCGGCAATTGCACCAAAAAGCGTTGCGCCGTGCTGCGAAGCGGGCGCACCTGGCCCGTCTGCCATTTCGCCGCCGTGCGCCGCGCATAAACCGCCGCGCCCGCGCCATAAAGCTCACGGTAACGAAGAAAAACCGGCTCCAGTTTTTCCGGCCCCAGCCGCAACACTATTTTGAGCAAATCCGTGTGGCGCAAGAGTGGCGCGGTAGGTTGCAAAAGCAAGGCGCGCACCCAACCGATGATAGCGGGCAGCGTCAATGGCAGCGTCAAAAGAACGCCGATTGAAACCAAACAAACCAGCCCGTTTAACTTCATAAAGCAGTTTTTAGTTTTCAGACGGACTTGGCCTTATGGGCAAACAAAAATAGCGTGCCTGCCGCCAACAGACACGCCATTTACTGTACGACTTCAACTTAGGCTACCGCGCCGGATGCTCTTTGGCGAAGCTGTAAGCGAAATAGCCGGCGACGATGTGGCAAACCCAACCCAACGTGCCGCCCGTGCCAATCCAGAAACCAGGCGTGAAAATCAGCCACAAAATGCCGGCTAAAATCCGTCCGTTGTAAAGTTGCCCCACGCCGGGGATAAAAAAACTGAGAATGCCTGCGGTAAAAGGGTCGCGCATAGTGTCAATACCTCCGCTCCCAAAATACGCTGACACTGTGGCAAAAGTTCCGCTGTTGCAGTTAATTTCCACCTTTGTAAATCACGCCGTTTTTCATCACAAAACTGGTCGTTTCCAACCGTCTGACATCCGTGAGCGGGTCGCCGGTGACGGCTACGATGTCGGCCCATTTGCCGGTTTCCAGCGAACCTATACGCTTGTCCCAACCGAGCAATTTCGCGCCGTTGAGCGTGCCGGCGACAATCGCGTCCATCGGCGACAAGCCGCCCCATTCAACCAACAAGGTAAATTCGTGGCCGTTAGTGCCATGCGGGATAACGCCCGCGTCTGTGCCTAAAGCTATCAATACTTTGTGTTTAACCGCCAGGCGAATCCCGTTACGCATCGCCGTCGCTGCCGCCAAAGCCTTTTCTTTGCGTAAACCTTTGAGGAAATCGGCCTTTGCCAGGCGTTCCACGCCCTCGCCGGCCATGAGCGTGGGGACGAGAAAAGTGCCGCGTTCGGTCATCATTTTCGCGCCTTCTTCATCGAGAAAAGAGCCGTGTTCGATGGACGCCACGCCCGCGCGGGTGGCGATTTTGATGCCCTCTGCGCCGTGCGCGTGGGCCGCCACTTTGCGTTCCAGTTTGCTCGCTTCGTCCACCATCGCCTTGAGTTCTTCGTAAGTGTATTGCGTCGCGCCAACCGCGTCGCCTTCGCTCAAGACGCCGCCCGTCGCGCAGGTTTTAATCACGTCCGCGCCGTATTTAACCTGATAACGCACGGCGGCGCGCACCTGTTCCGGCCCGTCGGCAATACCGGTTTTTACGTCACCATCAAACAGACCGGGCTTATAACCGTTTTCGTCGCAATGCCCGCCCGTGATGCCTAAACTGTGTCCCGCCGCTTGCATACGCGGCCCGGAAATCCAGCCCTCATTGATGGCTTTACGCAGCGCGAAGTCGTCAAAATCGCCCGCGCCGACGTTGCGAATCGTCGTAAAACCCGCCAGCAACGTGCGTTCCACATTCTTGACGCCCAAGATTGCGCCGAATGAATTGTAATCCCGCACCGCCGCGTTGCCCTGTTCAGGGTCGCCCAAAACACGCCCGACAACGTGCGTGTGCGCGTCTATGAAACCGGGCAGCAGCGTCGCGTCACCCAAATCAATCACCTTCGCGCCCGTCGGCAGAGGTGTTTTATCTGCCTCACCGACGGCCTCAATTTTGTCGTCTTTGATAATGACAACCGCATTTTTGATGGGCGCACGGCCCGTGCCGTCAATCAACCGCGCCGCTTTTAGCACGACGTAGCCTTTGCCAACCGGCGGTTGCGGAAGCACTAACCCATTTTGCGCACCCACCGACGCAATGGCAAAACAGGCCAGTGCCAACAAAACAGCCAAAATGATAATCTTAAAACGAGTCACAGTAATTTTCCTCTTTGACGAAAGATAGCGGCGTTTGGCCGGCGCGTTAATGTGCGGCCATAACTTGCGCCGCGCCGAGGTTGATGTGGTAGCCGCGCCGATTCGTGCCGCCGACGATAAAGGCGGTGGCGTCGTCCATTTCCGGCGTAGTGGCGCGGGCTTGTAGTTCTTTGCCGGCGCGGGCCATGAAGTTTTCGATGTCGGGGATGCTGCGCGGGATGTTGCGCGTCATCCACTCGACGCCGTTGGGCGTGACGACCAAATCGTCTTCGATGCGGACACCGATGTTGCGGTATTTCTGGAACGCCGGCATGACGGCGGCTTTGAATTTTTCGGCTTCGGGCGTTTTGGGCAAGTAATCAAGCGCGTCTGCGCGGATGTAGATGCCGGGTTCATTGGTGAAAACCATGCCTGGTTCGAGCGGATTACCGTAATTTCCAGTGTCGTGAACATTCATGCCCAGCCAATGGCCGAGGCCGTGCATAAACCAGAGGCGTTGTTGTTGCGAGTTTTTGTCTTTGTCGGTTATCAAACCGACTTTGAAAAGGCCGTCCTTGATGACTTCGTTGGCGACTTCTTGTAGTTTGCCGAAGGGCACGCCGGGCTTGGCAATTTTGGCGACGGCCTCTTGCGCGTCGTAAACGATTTGGTAAATCTCGGCCTGTTCTTTGGTGAATTTGCCGTTGACGGGGAAAGTGCGCGTGATGTCCGCCGTGTAATGGTCGTACTCCGCGCCCACATCCATCAGCATCAACGCGCCGGAGGTGACCGCGCCTTGCGATGTCTCGTAGTGCAAAGTGGTCGCGTTCGGCCCGCACCCGACGATGGACGGATAACCCCAAAAATCGGCGTTGCGGCGTTTGAAAGTGTATTCAATTTCCGCTTCCAACTCATACTCCCAACTTACTTTACCGGCCATCGCCAGCGCGCGGCCAAAGCCTTCGCCCGTGATGTCAATCGCGTGCTGCAAGCGTTTCAACTCGCTCGGCGATTTACGCAGGCGCATCTCGCCAAAGATATTCTCCGCCGTCTCAACTTTATAGCCGGAATCGGTAAACTGCTTGGCAAACTCGGCTTCGCGCCCGTATTCGCGCAACCCGTCGGCGTCATTAGCTGCCGGCGCGAGTAAATAAAGGCTGGCTTTGCCTTGCTGCGCGGCCTTGAAAAGCGTTTCGTAACCGGACGCGACGGCGTGCGCGGCGTTGGTTTCGCTGGCTGTTTTAATTGAGGACAGCAAGATATTTTCGGCCTTAGGACGATAGGGCTGCCGCGCTTTCAGGGCCGCGACGAACGGCTTAAACTCGGTGACCTCCCAGATTTCCTTGACGCCGGAACGTAACGCCGCCTCTTGCGGCGAATACATCCGTCCGTTCCAGGTTTCGGTGCGCGGGTTGCGGCGCGGCAAGAAAAGAATTTCGGGCGTCTGCGCGTTGCCGGGCAATAACACCAGAATTGCATTTTTTTGCTTCAAGTGAGTCAAATAATAGAGGTTATTCTCTTGGCGGAATTCATAATCCACGTCATTGGTATAGATGCGTGGCTCTGCGCTAAACAAAACCATGACGCTTTCCGCTTTGATTTGCGTGGCAACACCGGCGCGGCGTTGCGCCAATTCTGCCACCCGCTCACCTTCCGCAAAGACCGGCGCGGGCGGCGCGACGCGAATCGCCGGCGGCGTATTTTTCGTGTCACCCTCGGCGCGTGCCGGCGCAAATCCACCCAGCAAACCCGCCAATGACAAGGCTGCTATTATTCTATAATTTACTTGACGCATATATCTCAACTCCTTACTGAACTCAACAGTTATTCGCAAATATACCGCAGAAAATGGGGAAGGGAAAGTGGGGAGTAGGGAGTAGAGAGTAACGCTTCGCGCTATGCAAGGCGCGCAGAATTTGTCTTGACAATAGGGCAATGAATCAACACGCTTCCCACTCCCCCACTCCCCATTCCCTAACCCCCAACCCCCGTCAGCGTTTGACGAACCTACGCGCCAGGCTCTAATCTCTGTCGGTTATGTCTTTTTGGAGCAATCGCACAGCGTTTATTACAGGCGCGACGGGTTTTGTCGGAGCGCATATTGCGCGGCATTTAGTTGAGCAAGGCGCACAGGTTATCTGTTTGCAACGCGACGCGGCGCGGGCAAACCCGCTGGATTTGTTTGGTTTGCGGCAGCGCGTGACGGTGATTAACGGCGCGCTGGAAGATTTCGCCCTGCTGGAACGCGCCCTTAACGAATACGAAGTCGAAGCCGTCTTTCACCTCGCGGCGCAAGCCATTGTCGGCGCGGCCAACCGTTCGCCTTTGTCAACCTTTGAGGCCAACATACGCGGCACTTACAATTTATTGGAAGCGGCGCGACGCACCGAAACAGTCAAGCGCGTAGTGGTGGCCTCTAGCGACAAGGCATACGGAACGCACCCCGAATTGCCTTACCAAGAAGATTACGCGCTCAACGGGCTTTACCCTTACGACGCTTCAAAGGTTTGCACAGATGTTATCGCGCGTTCGTTTGCCCACACTTACGCGCTGCCCGTCGCCGTCACACGCTTCGCCAATATCTACGGCCCCGGTGACATGAACCTCTCGCGCATCATTCCCGGCACGATTCTTTCCGTTCTGCGCGACGAAAGCCCCATCATCCGCAGCGACGGCACGCCCGTCCGCGAATTTGTCTATGTAGATGATGTGGCGCGTGGCTACTTACTCTTGGCTGAACAAATTGAGCAAAACAAAGGCGAGGCGTTTAACTTCGGGGCCGGCGCACCCGTGCAGATGCTGGATTTAGTCAACCGCATCATCACTTTAGCCGGCAAAAGTCTCAAGCCCAACATTTTGCTTGACCGCAAGATTGACCGCGAAATTGACGCGCAATACCTTTCGGCAGATAAAGCCGCCACATTGTTAGGTTGGAAGGCAGAAATCGGGCTTGATGAAGGGTTACGGCAAACCATTGACTGGTATCGCGCCTTTGCCTAGACTTACCGTAAACCTAACATTAACAACGCAGAACGGTCTGAGACAGGGCCGTTGGACTCTTGCCACAGAAGGTAAGCCGCTAACTCTTCGGGTTGTACCTGGCGGTTGCCCAAACGCGCGGCTGGCGTGCGCTCAAAGGCGCGGTCAGTCAAGGCGAAATGTGGCACGTTGGCCCGCAAACCGCCATTTGCCAACGCGATTTCGGCAAACTCGACATCAGGAAACATTTCCTCGTAAGCCAATAAATGCCAAACCTTGCTATGCGTTTCGTGCGACTCTACTGCCAGCACGCGCAATAAACCGAAGCCGCTCTCTACCTGAAAAACTAAATCATCGCCCGCCGCAAATTCTTGTGTCGCCATAAAATCGTCTCCGCCAACAGTCCGCAGACTAACAGAAAATACCCCGCCAAGCTATCGTGAATCAGCCACCGCGAACGGAAAAATTGTCACGCCGGTGACATGACAAAATGACCGCACCAAAAGGAATACGAATTCCGGCAATTGCGTGTGAGGCGCGTAGCAAAAGCGTCGAACGAAGTAAATTAAGTATGTTCAGCTATGTTTAACTTACATTTAGAGAGCGTATTACAGGCAGTCAAGGAAATATCACAAAAGCCCATGAATTGTGGCACGACGTTTGCTTTAATAGTAATCGGCAAGCACGCGCAAAGCGTGACCCAGCCAGCCATCAACTCTCTGCGCGTAGCACAGCCGTTGCGCCAGTAACCCTACCAAGCTTTCCTTCAGTAAACTATCCGACGACGCGACCCGGCCCCAGTGCCGGGCGTCCTTCTTTTTAGGAACTATTTTCCCGGACGAATTGAGCTCTTTAACAAAAATGTGCTATCTTTGCAACGCTCTTGCATAAGTCACATCTGTTTAGTTATGGTGCTATTTTAATACATGAGACTTGTTAGTAATCCACCGAATCCTTGGTTAAAACACTCAATTGAGTGGTTGGGCGAACCGCCCGCCGCCGCGTTGGAGGTGTTTGAAGAGACGGAGACGCGCAGCATTATCTCGAAAAATGACTCGCCGGATGTGGGCTTTCAGTATTCGGTGAACCCTTATCGCGGCTGTCCACACGCTTGCACTTACTGTTTTGCGCGGGTTTATCACGAGTATCTGGACTGGGGCGCGGGGACTGATTTTGAGCGCAAAATCGTGGCGAAAGTCCACGCGCCGGAGCTTTTGCGTAAAGAGCTGATGCGTCGTTCTTGGCAGGGCCATGAACTCGTCTTTTCCTTTGCCTCTGACCCGTATCTGCCTTTAGAAGCGGAGTATAAGCTGACGCGGCAATGCCTGGAGGTTTGTCTGGAGTTTCGCAATCCGGTAGGCGTTATCACCAAATCGGCGTTGGTGCGGCGTGATATTGATGTGCTGGTGCGCCTGGCTGAAGTAACTGATTTGGACGTTTTTTTCACGGTTCCCTTTGCCGATTACGATACGGCGCGGGCGTTGGAACCATTTGCGCCATCGCCGGACGCGCGTTTGCGGGCGATGGCGGAATTGTCAGGGGCCGGGATTCCGGTGGGCATTGCGCTGGCCCCGGTGATTCCGGGGCTGACAACGGACATCCCGGAACTGCTCACACGGGCTCATGCGGCGGGAGCGCGTAAGGCGTTTATGACGATGCTTCGTTTGCCGTCCAGCGTCGCGCCCTATTTTGAGCAAAGGTTACGCGAAAAATTACCGACGAAAGCTGACAAGGTTCTTAACCTCATACGCGAGACGCGCGGCGGCAGCCTTAACGATGCGCGGTTTGGTCATCGTATGCGCGGGCAAGGGGCGCATTGGAAAATCCAGTCCGATATGTTCAAGTTGTGGACACGCCGCTTGGGGTTTAACGAGGAAACCGAAGCGACCCGCCGCGCCCGCGCCACTCGCGGCGCAACTTTTCGCCGCCCGTCGGCGCAAGGACGGCTCTGGGATTAGCCCAGGCAGAAACACGCACGTCAGCAAGTGTGTCCGCACTTGCCGTCAACACTTACTGACGTGCGTGTTTCTGCCTTTTTTTGTGTATAATGTTTAGGTTATGGCTGAAACTGCTACTCTGGAAAGTATCGCTCCCAATTTGTCGGTGGTTGATAAACTGCGTATGTTGTTGGACATCACGCGGAAAATCAGTCGTTCATTGGATTTGAACGAGGTGCTGAACTTGGTGATGGACACGCTTGATTCGTTGATTCCTTACGACGCGGCGGGCATCTACATCATTCATTGCGAAGATAAAACCGACGCGCTCAAAACGCCGTGCCAGTTTCGCGCTGAAGCGTTGCGCGGTTACGACTTGGACGAGTTATCGCATTTGCGCTTGCGTATGGGTGAAGGTCTTATCGGCCACGTCGCGCATACCGGCCATTCGGTTTTAGTGCCGGACGTTTCGCAAGATGCCCGTTACATCAACGCCCGCTCCGAAACGCGCTCGGAAATGGTGGCCCCGATTATCACCAATGAAGAGGTTATCGGCGTTTTCGACATCGAAAGTGACAGCCTCAACGCCTACGACGGCGACGATTTAGAGGTCTTGAAACTGCTTGCCGCGCAAGTTGCCATCATCATCGAAAAGGTTGAGCTACATGAGCATCTAATTGAAAAAAAACGACTTGAAGGACAATTGGAAGTGGCGCGGCAGGTGCAACTCGAACTTTTACCCCACAAAGACCCGCAACACAAAGGCTTTGACATTAGCGCCTATAATTTTTCCACTGAAGAAGTCTCCGGCGACTATTATGATTGGCTTGACCTCGCCAACGAACAACTCGGCCTCGTTATTGCCGACGTTTCCGGCAAAGGCGTGCCGGCGGCTTTATTGATGGCTTTTTTGCGGGCTTCGTTACGCGCCGCGCTACACATCGGCTACGCGCCTCACGTTGCGCTTACCAAAGTCAACAATTTGCTGTGCGAATCTGTGGAAAGCAATCAATTCGTAACCGCTATTTATGGAGTCTTGGACACGACAACCCATACGCTCGCGTTTGCCAACGCGGGCCACAACCCGCCGCTTTTGTTAGATGAAAAGGGTTATGCGCGGTATATTTCGCATGGCGGGCTGCCCATAGGAATGTTTGAGGATACCGGCTATCACGAACATTTTCTGCAAGTTGAACCAGGCGCGATTCTTGTGCTCTACACTGACGGCGTGACCGAAGCCGCTAACAGCGCGGAGGAAGAATTCGGACGCGAACGCCTCTCGGAAGCAACACGCGAATTTTCCCACTTGTCCGCGCGTGAAATGGTGCAGGCTATTCATCGCCGTGTAGTGGAATGGACGGACGGGCGCGGGGCCGACGATGACGTAACGCTTTTTGTGATAAAAGCGTTGTAAACCGGACGTGAAAAACCTGCTAAATTAGACTTCCAGTGTCTGGTCTTTTTAATGGGTGCTGAGTGAACTGTGGATATGGTCGCCGCCGGGCGCGAGAGTGGCGCGGTAATCGCCGAAATTGAATTCATCTTGCGAGTCAGAGAAGGCGTAAACATCGAAGCCGTAAGCGTCGAGGCAAGCCGCTAAATCGTCTGGCGTAAGCAAATAGACGGCTGGGGTATAACCCATCTCGGTACGGATTTCGAGCAATCGCTCCACAATTTCTAAAGGAGCAAAACAACGTATCGGGTCTTTGTAGGTAGCCATAATATTGTCTGCCTCCGGCGTCTCTCTCACTGCTCTTTTGCAGAGTCTTTGAGCGTCTGCTTAAACACATCAGATGCGCCATTTCCTCGTTCGGTTGTTTCGCGTGAAGGACGTTTTAGGGTTTCACCCCCAAGCCTGATAAGCGGGTCAGCATATGTTTTGTAAGATAATGATAATGCGGAAACACGCACGCGCGTAAGTGTGCCATTCGCCCTTACTCCGTGCGGGCTTCTGCATTAGTAACGCGAATAGAATAATCTGACCCACCAAATAATGTTATACGCCCTTGACTAAGTGCGGGCTTCCGCATTGTGGGTCAACTTATTTCTGGCGCGTTACTTATGTTACAAAACTTTAGCTTACCTGCTTAATTGTCTTTCGCCAGGTGGAAAACTGCCACCGCAAGGGTGTTCGTTGCAATTACTTTGTTCATTGTGCCTGGTAGGAAAAAGGCTTTCAATCGTGACCGGTTTTTGTTATAGTTATCTTGGTACTGGGCAAAGCCAGGCGCAAAGTAACGCTTGGATACGCCGAAAATAAGAGAAGGCCCCTTCTTACTTATTGCTGAAAACTCTGCAAAGTGATTGATTTTACCCGTCAATCATTATATCCCCCTTGCTTACTAATCTATTTCTTACAAGGTTTTAAAGTACATGATGGATTCTCAAGTCAACCCGCAGCCCGCGACGCCTTCACCAAGTTCGTCGCCGCTTAATTTTACCGCCGTGCTCCAAGTCATGTTGAGCGCGTCTAATAAAGTCAGTGATTTAATCTTTTCGCCGGGCCGTCCGCCGCAAATTGAATTGGGCGGGCGTTTGCAGCCGGTGGATATTCCCAGCCTCGGCAAATTGACGCCTTCACACACCGCCGGTATCGCCAAATTTCTTATCGGCGCGAACCAACACGCGGCTGATACGCTGGAAACACAAGGGGCTGCCGACCTTTCTTTTAGCGCGCCGGGGGTCAGCCGTTTTCGCGTCAACATTTTCAAGCAGCGTGGCACTTACGCTATTGTGATGCGCGTTATTCCGGCCAATCCGCCGCGCTGGACGGATTTTAATTTGCCGGCGGAACTGATGAACGTGGTCGAACTGAAAAACGGCATTGTGTTAGTCACAGGGCCGACCGGTTCCGGCAAATCAACCACTTTGGCGGCTATTATTGACCTTATCAATGAGTCGAAGTATTACCACATCATCACCATTGAAGACCCGATTGAGTTTGTCCACAACCACAAAAACTCGACCATTCACCAACGCGAACTGCATTCGGACACGCCCAGCTTCGCCGCCGCTTTGCGTGCCGCGCTGCGCCAGGCCCCGAAGGTAATTCTGGTAGGCGAAATGCGTGACCGCGAGACCATCGAAGTCGCGTTGGAAGCCGCCGAAACAGGCCATCTGGTTTTATCCACGTTGCATACGATTGACGCCGCCAAAACAGTTGACCGCATCATCGGCGTCTTCCCCAAAAATGAAGAACGGGCCATCCGTATGCGTCTGGCGCAGTGTTTCCGCTACATCGTCTCGCAGCGTTTGTTGCCGCGCGCCGATGGACAAGGCCGCGTCGCCGCCATCGAATTGCTCAAATCCACCTCGCGCACCCGCGATTACATCGAAAA
>JAYVJN010000570.1:0-2854 GCA_043769325.1 Acidobacteriota bacterium | reverse complement strand
GAACGATTACGATGTCTTTTTGGTGGCAAATGATAAATATGGGTTGTATCCCCAAATTGCCGAAAATGCCGGAATGCAAATTGTCAATCAGCATAAAAGACCTGTGCTTAACCGTACCGAAAGAGACAAACAGGCGTATGCGGAAACTATCTTTCACTTGAAACAAAGGTGAACAGGTCACTCAATATGAAAAATTTGCCTTTGCCAAGATTAGATGAAGCCAGCGACATTCGTGAGAAGATTTTGCCATTGTGCCGTCTGCAAAAAGGCGGGGTCTGGCAAGATGGTTCCGGCAAGTTCCGCGTGGGTTGTTTGGATATTGCTGAAAAGACGGATGTTGCCGCGTTAATGGAGGGCCAGACAGCGACGCTTTCCGTCCAAGACCCGCCGTATAATTTCATCGCTTTTGACGAGCAAAATGTCGTTGATTTTGTGAATTGGTGTCGCGCTTGGACGGCCAATGTCGAAGCGGTTTTAGCGGCAAACGCCGCGTTTTATGTGTGGCTGGGGGCCGACCAAAAGAACGGCTTTCAACCTCTGCCGGATTTTATGTTGATGATGCGCGGGACAAACTTCAAAACGCGGAGTTTTATCACGATGCGCAACCAACGCGGTTTCGGCACGCAGAAAAACTGGATGGCGGTGCGCCAGGAATTGCTCTATTACACCAAGGGCCAGCCGGTTTTTAATGTGGAGGCTGAATACACCGACATCCCGAAAATCTTGCGCGGCTATTACAAAGAGGTCAACGGCAACCGGACGGAAAACTTCGAGCGCGGCAAATCGGAGAACATCCGCGCCGGCAATGTTTGGGTTGATATTCAGCAGGTTTTTTACCGCATGGATGAAAACGTCAACGGCTGTTACGCGCAGAAGCCTTTGAAATGTATTGAGCGAATCATTCAGGCAAGTTCTAACGAAAACGACTTGGTAATTGATTTTTTCGCGCACTCAGGAACTACGGCGATTGCCGCCGCCAAACATAACCGACGCTGTTTCACGATGGACATTGACCCCGTTTTTTGTGAAATCACCATCCGGCGCATTGAAAGGTTTTTAGCCACAGGCTTAACGGGCTGGCAAAATAGCAACCCGTTTGAAAAGGAATTAGGCGCGGATTTTCTAAAATTGCAAGAAGAAATAAAAGCGGAAAAGCCCAAAGCGAAGGCGCAGCAAAGTTTATTCTGATGGAAAAACTACGGCAACAATTGGACGAACTTCTCAACCGTCTGGAAAATTCCGACGAGGTAAAAGCGAATTTGGACTCTCTGGTTTCCATTTATCCTTTTAGCGAATTTGAGTACGCTATTTCGCACTTGCTTGCTTCCGGGAAATTTACGATTGATGAGTATGCAGAAATTCGCCAAGAATATATCAAGCGCAATTTATATCTTTATGTGTTTGAGATTTCCGCGCCGCGTGGGTTTGGCGAGGCTTGGGCGCAAGGCCAACTGAAAATGCTTGTGCCGAAACTCGAAAAGCCGAGTAAAAAGTCAGACGAGAATTATTCGGGGCAATATGATTTTATTTTGCTGCCCGATATTAGAATTGAGGTAAAAGCCTCGCGTGCAGTTGAGTTTAGAAGTGATGAGCCACTTTACGTCAAAGCTCTTTCGTCTGATTCGGACAAACGCTTTGACATGAATTTTCAGCAAATCAAACCAGGTTGTTGTGACGTTTTTGTGTGGCTGGCGGTTTGGCGTGACGAAATAAAATGTTGGATTTTGTCGTCTTTTGAAGTTGAACGTAATGCTTATTATTCCAAAGGACAGCATCGCGGCAATGTTGGCGAAGGCCAGCTTCACCTGAACGAGAAAAACATCAGCGAATTTGACCAATATCTTACGCCTTTAGATGAAATTGAAGCAAAGATTAGAGAAGCGTTTGCCAGAGAAAAGAAGCAAAGAAAATAATGACACAAGGATTAGCCAAAGAAACAATTTACAGCAATCTGTTCCGTGAGCGATTGGCGGAGAATCAGCCCGTGTGGTTGAAACTGTTACGCGAGACGGCGTTTGACCGGTTCGCGCAATTGGGTTTGCCGACGCCGCGCCAGGAGGATTGGAAATATACCAACCTCGCGCCGCTGACGCGGGTTTTTACTGAACCACGCACGGCGGAAACGTCCGGTTTGACGGCGGAGCAGTTCGCGCCTCTGGCTTATGAAGAAGCCGCCGCAAGCCGCCTGGTGTTCGTCAACGGGCATTATCGCGCCGATTTGTCGTCGGTTGAAGGGTTGCCGGCGGGCGTGGCGGTGCTGACGTGGGGCGAAGTCTGGCAAAGCCAATATGCGGACATCGTGAAAGAGCGTCTGGCGCGGGGCGCGGATTATCAGGAACACGCCTTGACCGCGCTCAACACGGCTTTGTTTGATGGCGGCGCGTTTGTCTATGTGCCGCAGAATGTTAAGGTTGACGTGCCGATTCACCTGTCGTTTGTGGCGAGCGAACCGGAAGCACAAAGCGTCACGCACCCGCGCATTCTGGTCGTTATGGAACGCGGCAGTGCGGCGACGCTCATCGAAAGCTACACGCGCACCGGCGAGAGTGTTTATTTTACCAATGCCGTTGTGGAAATCGCGCTTGCGGACGAGGCGCAACTGACGCATTACAAAGTCCAACGCGAGAGCCAGAACGCCTTTCACATCGCCACGACGCACGCCGCTTTGCAGCGCGGCAGCCGTTACGACACGACGACCATCACGCTCGGCGCGCAACTCTCGCGCCACGACGCCAACGTCATGTTTCACGCAACCGGCGCGGAGTGCTTTATTGACGGGCTGTATCTCGTGGGCGGCCAACAGCATACGGACACGCATTCGCTCATCAGCCATCGCGTGCCGCATTGCGCCTCG
>JAYVJN010000569.1:0-3156 GCA_043769325.1 Acidobacteriota bacterium | reverse complement strand
AGCGAAGCCTTGCGCCTGACACAACCCACAGAGCTACGCCAGGTTATCGCCACCTTGCGTGAGTTGAAGCAAATTATTCTCAACGACTTAATGGACTAGCTTATGTTACAAGAAGCAGCTAAGAAAAAGAAGAAAATCAAAGTGCCGCGAGTAGTCAACGGCTTGGATACTTTGGTGGAAATCGAAGTTGACGACACCGTAGGCGCGGTCTGGGGGCCGAATAACGCTCACGCCTTGCTTAATAAGCCCATGACGCGGGTGGACGCGCCGTTTAAGACGACGGGCGTGGCGCAATACACGCATGACGTGCGCCTGCCGGGAATGTTGTACGGGCGGATGCTACGTTCGCCCCACGCGCGGGCGCGGGTCACCAAAGTAGATGTCTCCGCGGCGTTGAAAATCCCCGGCGTCAAGGCCATTGTCAATGCGCCGGCCAACGAAATTGAGGGCGCGGGCGATGACATGATAAAGGTTCCCGAAATTCAATGTGAAGGCACGCCGATTGTCGCGGTAGCCGCCACGACGCCCGAAATCGCCGGCGACGCGCTGCGCTCTATCACCGTTGAATACGAAGTCTTGCCGCACACCGTCAAAACGGCGACCTCGCTTAAACCGGACGCGCCCAAAGTGGCGGGCGAACCGGCCTTAAAGTTCAGCAACAAACGCGGCGACAAAGAGAAGACCGACGCCGCTTTTGCCGAAGCCGACGCGGTGGTTGAAGCCGAATATCACACGTCTTTTGTGCATCACGCCGCGCTGGAAACCCACGGCGTGACGGTGGATTATCGCGGCGGCAGCGAGGCCACGATTTACGCTTCGACGCAAGGAACTTTCACCATCGGCGGCGACGCGGCCAAGTCTCTCGGTTTACCGGAGAGCGCGATAACCGTCATCGTGGAAAATATGGGCGGCGGTTTTGGCGCGAAATTCGGTCTGGGCATGGAGGGAATGCTGGCCTGCAAACTGGCGAAAGAGACCAAAACGCCCGTCAAAATGATGCTCACGCGGCAGGACGAATTTGTTTTTAGCGGTAATCGTTCCGGTTCTATCCAAAAGCTGAAAGCGGGCGCGAAAAAGGACGGCACGCTCGTTGCCATGACCGCTACGCAATACCGTAGCGGCGGTCTGGGCGAAGGTTCACAGGCCGGACAACCCTACATCTACCGCGTTGCCAACAGTTACCGCGAGGTTTATGCTTTGCGCACCAATGTTGACGCCTCCCGCGCCTTTCAAGCGCCGGGACATCCGCAAGCCTCTTTTGCGATGGAATCGCTGATGGACGAATTGGCTTACAAACTCGGCCTGGACGCGCTGGAATTCCGTAAAAAGAACCTGGCCGACCCCGCCTATCATCGTCAATTAGAGCGGGGCGCGAAGGAAATCGGTTGGGAACGGCGCAATAAAACGCCGGGCGCGGGCGCGGGGCCTCTGAAACGCGGCATCGGCTGTGCGGTTGGCGTCTGGGGCGGTGGCGGCGGGCCGATTTGCAAAGTGGACGTGAATATAACCCGCGACGGCGCGGTGCTAATCAGCGTCGGCACACAGGATTTGGGCACCGGCACGCGCACCTACACGCGGGCCATCGTCGCGGAAGAATTGGGTTTAACCCTCAATGATGTGCGCGAGAAAATCGGCAACTCCAAACTCGGCGCGGCCAATGCTTCGGGCGGTTCGACCACCGCGGCCTCGCTTGCGCCGGCGGTCAAAGACGCGGCCTTCAACGCGCGTTTGGCTTTGGCGGAAAGAGTCGCGCCGTTGTTGGGCGTAAAAGCGGACGAGATTCTGTTTAGCAAAGGCCAATTATCGGGCGGCGGCAAATCTATCTCGTGGGCGCAGGCGTGCGCGGCGTTGCCGGCGACGGGTTTGGCGGCGCGTGGCGAATGGAAGCCGGGTTTGTCCAGCATCGGCGTTCACGGCGCGGCTTTTGCGGAAGTTGAAGTTGATGTCGAAACCGGCTACATCCGGCCCGTGAAAATGGTTCACATCCAGGACGTAGGCTTGCCGCTCAACCGCACCGCGCTCGCCAGCCAAATCAACGGCGGCATGATTCGCGCCCTCGGCATGGCCCTCTACGAAGGCGGCGTCCACGACGAAGAACTCGGCGTGATGCTCAACCCGGCCTTTAACGACTACAAAATGCCCGGCTGCCTGGAAATGCCCGAACTCGTGCCAATTATTGACGATGGCGACACCCGCGAAGCCGTCATCGGCGTTGCCGAACCGTCCATCATTCCGTCAATCGGCGCACTGGCAAACGCCGTCGCCAACGCTTGCGGCGTGCGCGTGCGTAGCTTGCCCATCACGCCGGATAAGATTTTGGTGGGTTTAATGAAATAGAAATGAGGCTTACGCAAAACAAGAAGAAACCAGCCACAGATTCACACATATTGTCACAGCTGCAATAGTTTAGATGCGTCAATCCGTGTGAATCTGTGTAAATTTGTGGCTAAACTCTCTTGATTTGCAGACCCTAAGAAAGAGGAAATTATGTCAGCAGTTGCAACACCCGCGCCGGAAGAATACGCGCCTGGTTACTCCGGTTATGTGGGACAAGTGGGCGCGGAAAATGTGCTAGAGGCGTTGGAGCGAAACGGCGCGGAGACAGCCGCTTTAGCGCGTGGTTTGCCCAATGAAAAGGGCGATTACCGCTACGCCGAGGGCAAATGGAGCGTGAAAGAATTAATCGGCCACATCATAGACGGCGAGCGAATCTTCGCCTACCGGGTGCTTCGTATTGCGCGGGGCGACACCACGCCTTTACCCGGTTTTGAGCAAGACCCATATGTTGCCAACGGTAACTTCGCGGCGCGGACTTTGGCAGATTTAGCCGACGAATTCGAGACGGTGCGTTATGCCACATTGTCTTTGTTAAAGTCACTCGACGAAACAGCCTGGTCGCGTCGCGGCGTGGCAAGCGAAAATACCGTGAGCGTCCGCGCCCTGATCTATATCCTGGCGGGGCACGAAATCCATCACGTTAAGATATTGCGCGAACGCTATTTATAACAAAATGCCGAACGCCGTACAGAACGGGTGCCGGTTTTGCCTGGCCGCTCTTCTATACTCAACACGGGCACAATCGGAGAAACAGGTCAGTACCCGAAGCGGTAGCGACGCGCGTTGTCTTAACGCCACCATGCACCTCAGTTGCGACCC
>JAYVJN010000568.1:0-4583 GCA_043769325.1 Acidobacteriota bacterium | reverse complement strand
AATACGCCCGCGCCTACCGCTACCGCCGCGCCCCTCTTGAGTGCGCCGCAAGATGCCAAAAACGCGCCGGCAGAAAGGCAAGACAAAGATTTGCGAGATGTGAGCAAAGAACGTAAGGAAGTGGCGCCGGAAAGAGACGCCGCGCCACCATCGCCAACACTGGGAAGCGTCAGGCCACAACCCGAAGACAAACCCATTATCTTGTCCGCGCCGCCAAAACCCGCCATCACCAACGCCGTAAAACCGCCAAGCGGCCCCCAACGCGGGCGCGATGCAAACAATGTGACGCTGGACGGCGTAACTAAAACCGACGATGAAGAGCTTCGCGCTGAGGCTAACAAACGCGAAAACCGCGCCGATAGCGCAAGCGGCGGGCGTGGCCCAGCCAAAACACCGATGGCCGACGGCGGCCTCGTAGCCTCTAAACCGGCGGCTAGTCCCGCGTCCAAAACCGGCGAAGAATCCGACGATAGAGCCCGCGCCAAAGCCAAAAAACAGTCCGCGCCCGAAACCCGCAACGCCGGTGGACGCGCCTTTATTCGACGCGGCGGCGCGTGGGTTGACACGGCTTGCGCCAACGGCTGCGCCACAACCACACTCAAACGCGGCACGGATGATTACAAAAAGGCCGACTCCGGCCTCCGCGCCATTGCCGACCAACTCGGCGGCGAAGTCGTCGTCTTGTGGCAAGGCAAAGCCTACCGCATTCAGTAATTTCTCTATTTACAATGCAATCAAGGGTTGAAACCGCGCAACAACCCTTAACCCTGCGCCACGCGGAGCGTGTAACCTGTCCCTTGTCAACTATCCCTTGTCCACTGGTTTTATAGAAAATAGTGGACAAGGGATAGTTGACAAGGGACAGTGGCGTGTTCCCCACCGGACTGGCTACCATTGGCAAGCGTGGTGGCAACGCATCTAGCGGCGGTTAAATTGCAACCCTTGTTCGCAATTATAGTCTTTCGCTCAACGCTGCCAGAACTTGTTTGACTTGGGCGGCGTGGCGGGCTTCGTGTAAGCCGATGAAGGCCAGCCAGAGATAGCCGTGCAGCGGGCCAAAAGCCGGGTGCGGATAGGTGAACTGTGTTACGTCAAATTGTTCCAGACGCGGACGCAGCATTTGCAGGGCGGCGCGTGATTCTGCCAATTTGGTCACACTTTCGGCAATAGTTTGTGTGCCGGTAGGCTGGAAAGGATCCGGCGCGGTGAATTTCTGTCCGGCGGCGCGGGCCGCGAACTCAGTTAAGGAAACGGGTTGAAACTCCTTGCCCTCATTAGTTGCGCCGGCGGCTTCGGCCTGGTCAGTTAGCCCGCGCAACATACGGGTCAGAGTGACTTCAATAAGGTGCAGATGTTCAACTATTTGCGCGGTGTTCCACGAAGCGGCGTCGGGCCGGAAAGCGGCTTGCTCCGCGCTCAAATTGGCAACTTTGGCGACGAGGCGGGCGCGTGTGCCGTCAATGGCCTGGTAGATTTCCTCAAGGCTGGTATAAGTCATAAAAAGTTTTTAGTTAAAAGTCAGTACCGGAAGCGGTAGCGACGGGTCGCCACTTATTCAGCCTAACTCTCAATATCTGTATGCCCCGTCGCTACCGCTCTGGGTACTGACTTGTGGCAATTTGAGTCTGTAACTCCTGTTATTTCAATGCGCCGGCTTGCGGCGAGAGCGTCATCAGATGCCAACGGGGGAAGTTATTGACCGGGCCGTTGGTGTAAATCCGCACGAAAGCGGTTTGCGTGTAGAGCGCCGCCGGTTCGGGCCAGGCGAGGCGCACAATAGGTTGATACGAGGCGGGCGGCGCGTTGGATGCCACTGCCGGGCCATTATTTGGTTGTTGGGCGAAAGTTTTTTGGTCAAAGGCCAGCGACGATTGCCAGAGCGGTTCACGCACGGACAGGCGGGCGCGGGTTGGCGCGGCGGCGGCGGCGTCGTAAATCTCGATTTCCGTGTCAAAACCAACCGCCACTTTCGACGAATCGGGCGACCAGACGGGCGGGGCTTCGGCCAAAGTATCCGAAAGCGGCGTTTCCTGGCCGTCGGGCGAGATTAGGCGCGGGCGTCCGTGCGGGGCGCGGCCAGCGGCTTCGCGGGCGTTCCATTCACTTTCGCGGCAAGCCAACGCCGCCAGCGCGTGGCCGTCGGGTGCCCAGTCCAGGTAAAAGTAAATCAAGCCTTCGCGGTTGGTGAGCGGTTTGATGTTAAAGCCGTCGCGGTCAGCGGTGTAAATCTGTTCCGTGCTGAAGGTTGGCACAGGCGCGAAGACAGGGCCGTTACTTTGCGGCGGGCCGATGGGCGTCATGCTTGGATCGGGCGGCGCGGCGTCTGGTTCGCCTTCCACGCTGGCCGGCGTCGGCGCGGCGTCGGCGTCGTTGGCGGCGGCTTTAGACGAACTTTTGCGCCCGATAAAAGCGATGCGCTGGCCGTCTTCAGCCCAGGCGACGCGCTCAGGAAAAATTATCGCCAATGAGGGCGGCGTGATATTGCGTAAGAATTTGCCGTCCGCCGCGTACATATCCAAACGGTATTCGTTATTTTGCTCCTCGGCGGTGGCGTAAATCGCCAGAGCGCGTTGGCCGTCGGGCGAGGAAACGGTGCGCGCCAACAGTTCTTCGCGGCGGCGGGTGGTGAAATCGTTTTGGATGGCGGGCAACGAGGTGGCGTTATCCGGTGGAATCGCGTTGGCCGGTGGGTTGGTGTCGGCTTGAAACTTATAAGCGAGTTTCGCCGCCGGCACTTCGCGCAAAGTGGCCGGCCCTTTTTTTCGCCCGAAGAGCGGCAATTGACGACACGCCGCCCCGCCTAACAAAACTAAAACTACACACCACGCCACGCTTCGCGCCATTGTCGCTTCCCATTTCATACCCGCTGATGATAGGTAGCGGCGCGGCGCGTTGTCAAACGCTAAACTTCACAATAACAACGCCTTTGATGAATAGCGTCGAAAAGAAAACGCGCCAACACGAGGCTGGCGCGTTTCATAATTTCAATTGCTTTCATTCGCCTAACGAACGCCGGGCAGATTGTAAACTCCGGCCAGTGTGTTCAAGTCGTAACGCAAGGCGGCCCACATCCGTTCGGCGTTGCCTCCTAGTTTGCGGCGTTGCATCGTATTGTTGATGTCATTGGCGAGGGCGAGAATCTTGCTGACCTCCGGCTTGGTTTCGTAATAGCTTTCCTTGCGGTCAAACTCGCGGCGCAAATCGTCAATCGTGCTTTCCATGCGCTTGGCCTGTTTATTCAAATCGTCTTCGCGGTCTGTGCCATCTAATTTGCTGTTATCCAACGCCTTATCCAACGCGCCAACGAAATCGTCGCTGCGGGTTTCCACGCGCTGAATAATGTTATTCACCTGGTTTTTGGTGTAAGAGCGGCCCCGCGCACGGCGTTGGGCCTGGGCGTCGGTAAACAGAAACAGCGTGCCGCACAGGGCCGCCAACAACATCACCATACTCATTCGATAGTTTTTCATAGTCTCTCCGTTCAAGTTGCTCAGAATTTTTGGGGAGAGCAACACGCGGCGCATAAAGCGAACGAACGCCGCGTGCTTGTTCAGACGCGCCGGATGTGAGATTGGTCGAATTTTTTCGCCGGAACGCACGCATCCCTGCGTGCCACGAGTGCCGCTAGGCGCGAGCCGGCGTTACGCGGCTGGTTTCTCAGTAAGTGACAGAAAGTTAAACGCAGCCCTTGCCTGACGGCACGGCGGCACGCAGGGATGCGCGCGCTCCCAATAGACTTTACGGCAGCCGCAGCACGCGCAACATACTTTCGTGGATAAGGCCATTGCTGGCAACGATGGGCGGTTGGTAAATATTGAGCGGCCCGGCGGCGTAATTAGTGACACGCCCGCCGGCTTCGGTGACAAGCAACGCGCCCGCCGCCATGTCCCAGGGGTTCAAACCATCTTCCCAGAAAGCGTCGAAACGCCCCGCCGCGACGTAGGCCAAATCCAACGCCGCCGAACCGTCGCGCCGTATGCCGTGCGCGTGCAGTGTGAAGTTGCGCCATTCACGGGTAAAGTCCTGGCGCGTCCGCACATCATATGGAAAGCCCGTGCAGAGCAAAGCGCGGGAGAGTTCTTCCGTCTCTGAGACACGCATTCGCCGCCCGTTGAGCGTCGCGCCGCCGCCTTTTTCCGCCGCGAACATCTCGTCGCGCGAAGGGTCATAAACCGCGCCGATGACTAATTCGCCTTTGTGTTCCAGACCAATGGAGACACAAAAACACGGGTAGCCGTGCGCGTAATTGGTCGTGCCGTCGAGCGGGTCAATTATCCAACGATACTCAGCGTTGACAATATCCGACGCACCAGATTCTTCGGCCAGAATCGCGTGGCGCGGGTGGTGCGTGCGGATTTGTTCAAGAATGTAGGCTTCTGCCGCCAAGTCCGCTTCGGTCACCATGTCAATATCGTTCTGTTTGTAAGTGATATGCACGCGCCCGAAGCGTTCGGCCAGAATGCGTCCGGCTTCGCGGGCCGTGTTAAGAGCAAAGTTAAGCATTATAAGGTTGCGCCAATTGGCTTTCCAGACGGCAATAGTAGAGCCGGCGCGGGAAATTTACAACCGCGCCGCTGTTGCGG
>JAYVJN010000567.1:0-6447 GCA_043769325.1 Acidobacteriota bacterium | reverse complement strand
CAAAATACGTCTGCATAATAAATACCCGAATGACCGGGATTCGTATCAGCTTGAAAAAGGCCATTTTTATAACAAATTAAATGAGCTGCTCTAACCATTAGACATTATTCGGAATAAGGCCGCAACGCGGCAGCCGGCAGTAAGAAGCCGCGTTGCGTTAACACAGGCGCGAACCGCCGCCGCCGTCGCGGTCTGCGCCACTGACGCGACCTTCGCGCTTCGCCAGTAGCAACATCTGTCTTTTTCTACTGCCTACTGCCTACTGCCTACTGGCTTCAAGGTTTGATAAATTGCCACTAGCTTCAGCTAGTGGGGCTAAGTCTAGCAACAATCTGGCTTTAGCCAAATTTACAGAAAAAAACAAAGTGCCTTTTTGCTTTAGCTAAAGCTCATCGGCGGCCCACCATAATTTTCCTAAATTCGGCTAAAGCCTATCTTCTGCTGATTTCGCCTCCCACTAGCTGAAGCTAGTGGCAATTTATAGCGGCTCAGATATGCAATGCCGTTATTTCAAATAATGTCTATTCGTTGCCGCTGAACTTAACGTGCTCTTTTGTCGCTGAAGCCAGTAGGCAGTAACTAATGCCTACTCTACTGCCTGTGCTGTCGGCTGGCGAAGCGCGAAGGTCGCGCTTGGGTTAGCGCAACGCGGCTTTCTGACTGCCCGCCGTCTGCTGTTAGCTGTCTGCTGCCTACTATTCTCTGTATAGCAATAACTTAAACGCTTCCGCATAGTGGTAGCCAACCTCAGTGCCCCAGGTTTTGGCGCGGGCTTCGACGGCTGCTAACGTGCGCGGGTGCGGGTATTGGCGCAGTTCCACGCCGTAGCATTTCAGCGCGTCCAGTTTATATTTTATCGTCGCGCTGATGTCGAAATAGACGCTCGGCCAGAATTGGTTTTGTTCGCTGCGCGCGCCCCATTCCGTCGCCGAATTGACGTGATAACTCAAAATTCTTTTGACCGATTGGCCCGGCGCGGGCCGCGTGGCGACCATCACGGAACGGTGAATCATCTGGTGGTCGAGGTTGATGTCGTGCGCGTGGTGGACGAAAACGGTGTCGAAGGGCCGTGTGGCAAGCAGACGCTCAAAGGCTTGATTCAACTCGACATGGGCCACCGTATCGAGCCGCATATCGGGGAAATTCCAGTGTATAACTTCGTCCGTGCCGAGAATTTCGTTGGCGGCTTGCAGTTCGCGGTTCTTGGCTGTTTTTAACGCCTCGTCGCCCGCGTACTGCGTGCTGCTGCCGTCCGTCACGATGCACACCGTCACACGCCCGCCCGCCGCCTTAATCAGCGGAATCGTCGCGCCCACCCCCAAAACCTCGTCGTCAGGATGCGCCCCGACAACCAACACCTCTTTGCATTCAGTTAGCATAAATCATAGAATAACGGCGTGATGCTTGGTCAAGCCTCTTGTCTTAAAGACAACGTAACCAAATAAAGGCTTGAAAAGGACTTCAGCAATGGAGTCCTTTTCGTTTTATCGCAGACCTTTCTGCAAACATTCAACTTCCCGTCGCAGTCTAAACAATTCGTCTTCGATGCGAAAGCCTACGCGGGCGTTGAGTGGCAATTCTTTGTGGATGAGGGGTTGACAACCTTGCGCTCACGCCATTGGTTGCTCCACAAGTTTTCGCAGCGCGTGAAATCCAGTGAAGGTTGCAAAAAATCTTTTCGCGTGTTCCACAGATTGCTTACCTGGATGTTCTGATGGCGAGGATAAGGCTATAATGTCGGCGTGACGCTTGAAGATAAACTCAAAAACCTGCCCCTGGCGCCGGGCGTCTATTTGCACAAGGACGCGGGCGGCAAGATTATTTACGTCGGCAAGGCGAAGAATTTGCGTAGCCGTGTGCGCTCTTATTTTCAATCTTCGCGCAACCACGACGCCAAGACCCGCGAATTGGTCAAGCGCATCAAGGATTTAGAGTACATCGTCACGGATACGGAAATCGAAGCCCTTATCCTTGAAGCCAACCTCATCAAAAAGCACAAGCCGCGTTATAACATCCTCTTAAAAGACGACAAGCAATACCCGCACTTGAAATTGACCATCAACGAACCGTTTCCCCGCGTCTTTATCACGCGGCGTTTGCTCAAGGACGGCGCGTTATATTTCGGCCCGTTTTTGCCCGGCAGTCTGGCGCGGCGCACGCTTGAGTTAATCCATAAAACCTTTCAACTCCGCACTTGCGACATCGTGATTGACGGCAAGCTGCCGCGCCCGTGCCTGGAATACCACATCAAAAGATGTCTGGGGCCGTGCGTCAAAGGTTTGTGCACCAAAGAGCAATACAAAGAAGCCGTGACGGATGTGCGTCTCTTGCTGGAGGGCAAAAACAAGGAACTTGCGGAACAACTTGAGGCGCGTATGTGGCAAGCGGCAGAGAGCGAAAGCTACGAACGGGCCGCCAAGTACCGCGATTTGGGTAAAACTATTGTTTTCCTCGCCGAACAGCAAAAAATGGCGACGCAGCCTGACCGCGATGTGGACGTTTTCGGCTATCACCGCGAAGGCGCGCGGCTGGCCCTGCAATTGTTCACTATCCGCGAAGGCAAAGTAATCGGGCGGCGCGAGTTTTTCTGGGAAGATTTGTCGGAAGGCGACGATTTCGACCCCGCCGCGTTTCTTGGCGAAGTCTTGGTGCAATACTACACAACCGACTATGTGCCGTTGGAAATCCATGTCCCGCAAGATTTTACAGACCGTCCGCTGCTGGAAACCGTTCTCAGCGAAAGGCGCGGGCGCAAGGTAAGAATTTTAGACCCGAAACGCGGGCAGAAACGCGAACTCGTAGAATTAGTCACAAAAAACGCGCATATCAGTTTTGACCAACGCTTCCGTGTGCTGCAACCGGACACGGAACTGGTTTTGGAAGAATTACAGGAAACGCTCGAATTGTCGCGTCTGCCGGCGCGTATCGAATGCTTCGACATCTCGCACATTCAGGGCGCGGAGAACGTGGCGGGCATGGTCGTCTGCGACAACGGGCAGATGAACCGCGCCGAATATCGCCACTTCAAAATCAAAACCGTCGAAGGCGCAGATGATTTCGCCTCCCTGCGCGAAGCCGTCTCGCGGCGTTATTCGCGTTTGTTGAACGAAGGTAAAGCCTTGCCCGATTTGGTCTTAATTGACGGCGGGCTGGGCCAGTTGAACGCCGCCGCCGCCGCGCTCAACGAACTCAACCTCGAAGCCTTGCCGCTGGTCAGCGTAGTCAAACCGCCCAAACGCCACAACGACATCTCGCACCTGCTCATACGCGGGCGCGAACACGATCCGGTGCAGATGGAAGCGCGTTCGCCGGCCCTGCGGCTCATCCAACGCATCCGCGACGAAACTCACCGTATTGCCGTAACCTATCACCGCAAACGCCGCGAAATCCGCGATTTTTCGTCGGAATTAACCGCCATCCCCGGCGTCGGCGACAAACGCAAACAGAAGTTATTACGCAACTTCGGCTCCGTCGTGCGCATCGCCAAAGCCACCGTCGAAGAACTAAAACCCTACGTTGGCGAAGAGACGGCGCGGGAAATCTTCGCGCACTTCCAGAAGCAGAAAGATTTGGCGGGCCAGGAATAATGGTTGCGCGGAAGCCCAGCCGTCAAGGAGCTAAAGCAAATTTTACCAGGCCAGGGCTTCCGGGGATTCTGCAAAAAGTTGGTGTAACTCTTCGTCAATCGCTGTCAGCCAGTTTTCACGATAGTAGCGTTGCATCTCTTTCCAAACGGTTGGATGTTGCTTGCGTTTGATGCCGTCAACCATGTTGTTTAGATTGGATTGGCGGTTGGCCCCTTTTTTCTCGTTGTTATATTTCTCTAATCTGGCTTTGTAATCTTCGTAAGCCTCTTCTCGCGCTTGCCGAAGAAATTCTCTGGCATTCAAATTAAGCAAAGTCAAAGTAAATTCAGCTTTCTTTTTCGCCGGTTGGCTCAGGCCGGGAATAACGACAAACCTACAACGCTCTTTTGGTATGCCGTTCCCCAGATTGAGGATGAAATAATCTGTCGGGTCTTCGCGGCGCGGGTTTATCATCGCATCCTGGCCCTTTGGCGGCGCAACGCCGGGATGCAAATTAACCTCATAAAACCCGCCGTTATCATCCCGAAAAAGCGCGAATTTGTTGTTCTTGGGAGCGTTGCAATTGCCACAAGCGTAAACGTAATTTTCCCAAACAAAACACGCTTCGGGAAAGAAATCTTTGGGACGAATGTGTTCAACTTGGTCGCCGACGGAATCTTCGCAATAAACGCAGCGTCTGGCCCCCGAACACATTTCCGTCAGGCTTTCCTTAACAGTGTCAAAGGTTTTGGCACCTTTTTTATTTTTTGTCGGGAAAGAGGATTTCGCCCTTGCGCTTTTTTCGGCAAAGGTGGCTTTTTGGTCAATTTCGTCCTGGTAGCCTTTGAGTTTGTCTAAAACTGACTGTGAAATTGTAACATTTGGCAGTTTTATCATTTCTTAATCTTCGTTTCGGTGGGGAATTTTGCCCGTAACTCTTGCAACTCTGTGTTTTCCTGGTCGGTAATCTGCCCCATCATTGATTTTACGTTCAATTCGGCGAGCCGATTAAGCATTTTGTTGGAGTCTTGCGAGATGGAAACATTTTCGCCGAAAACTTCAGTGCCGTAAGCGTCCAAAATATTGCCGTAAATCAAACGGTCTCGCTCCAAACCCGTAACTTCACCGGATTCGCCGTCGCTGCCGGGCGCGGCCAGCCGCCAAATGCTGCCCTGTTCGGAGGCGCGACAAACCAAGGGGCTGTGCGTCGTCACGATAAATTGCAGGTTGGGAAAATACCGCGTAAACCATTGCCCGATTCTGGTTTGCCAGGTCGGATGCAGGTGCGCGTCAATCTCGTCTATCAACACGACGCCCGGCAAGTCAATGGTCTTATGTTCGCGTTGGATATTGCGGAAAACTAATTTCGCGCCATAAACGCGCGTCAGTTGCCGGATAAGCTCCAGCGTTAGGCTCAGTATCGAACGATAGCCGTCGCTCATCTGATTTATAGCGATGGTTGTGCCGTTGCCGTCCTTGAAGAAAACTCCGTCAGAATTTACGCTTTCCAATTTAGCCCCGTGCGGCAAGAAGTCCGCGGAGTTGATTAGCGTCTTCAGATTTTTTAGCGTGTCTTCGCTCTCTTTTTGCTTTTCCAGCGATTTGTGATGCAGGTATTTGAGCCACTCAACTACTTCCGATAAAGCGACGGATTCGCTAAATACCGATAAATGTCCAGCCAAATCGCTATAACTTGGACTCCTGAAAAGCCTCTCAAGTTCAGAGTTGTTTCCTTCAAATCTCCGGTAAGGCCCGTAGGCAACCGAGAACGCGCCTTTCCAGTCGTTGGTATAACGGTATGAAATAGGCGTTTTTTTGTTGGTTAGCAGAAAGGAATCCTTAACCTCAATTTCAACCGGATTCTTTCCGCGCACAAACTCCATCAAGAAAGTAACTGAGTTATCTTTAGCGGTAAATTTGACCGGTTTTCCTTCTAGCTTAAAGCTGTCTAACTTGCTGTCCATGAACGCATTTAGCTTGATGCTCCCGGTAGTCGCGCCCTTTTTGAGCCAGTCATCCCAATTGGCGCGCAGCCCCTGAGCCTGTATCTGCCCAATCAAGGCCAGGGCTATGGCCCGCACGATGGAAGACTTGCCGACGCCGTTGTCACCAATCAAAACGTGCCATCCGGCGAGTTGCGGGAAGGCCATTGTGAAATTGCTGATGGAGCGCACGTTATTGATTTCTACACTCTTTATGTACATTGCGTCTCAAAAAACAGTTTGAAAACATCGTGTTGCCGGTTGTTTTTAACTTGCCAGGCTGTTTCTACATGGCGTCATATTAACGGAAAAACAGAGTTCTGCCAATAATTTCTTTTAAGCGGTTTCGCTATTGACAGCTGTGCGCGTTTGCTTTTAGTCTGGCGTCATTAAATCCTGGCCGGGACCGGACATCAGCCCCCCGGCCCAGCAGCGTGCCATTTACGGCTGAGAGAATGTACAAATGTGAAATCTGTGGCAACACATCCCAACCCCACGTCCCCGCTTACAAAGTAACCAGCGAAACCCGCCGCGTCGCTTTTCCGTTCAGGTAAAAGGTTTTCGCCTGTTGGAAATGGCAAAACCAAAGGCGTAAATTCGCGCGGCCCGACGACCCGGGCGGCAAATCCAAAGAGAAGTCACGGTTTGTCCTGATTGCGCCAAGCGATTCGCCAATAACGGCTTGCCGCGCCTTTGTTAATTACTCACGTTACGCAGAAGGCTTGTGAAGAAACCAAATAACCAGTCTGCGAGAGCAGACGGCAGAGCGATGCCGCCAGCTAAAGTAGGCTCAACACATTGGTTAATTCTACTTTCCCCACATTGCGCTGCGCTTCATGCGGGGCTAGGTTTATGCCGTCTGCCTTCGCAGACTAAGAGTCGCGTTTATCTCAACTCCC
>JAYVJN010000566.1:0-6193 GCA_043769325.1 Acidobacteriota bacterium | reverse complement strand
CGGTCAATCTCGTCGTTAAACTTGCCGCCCCAGGCCGATTCGCCGCCGTAGCCCATACCCAAAGGGTCGCCGCCTTGAATCATAAAGTTTTTGATGACGCGGTGAAAAATCACACCGTCGTAATAGCCACGTTCGGCCAGCAAGCGAAAGTTTTCGGTAGTTTTGGGCGCGTCGTCTTCCAAAAGTTCAAAACGAATCGTGCCGAGGTTGGTTTCAATAACTGCAATGCGATTAGCCATAAAATCTCCTTAGGGAAAAAATAATCTGAAATAAACACTTACTCTGACATTCTACTGCGCTTGCGCGAATATCCGAAACGCGCGCTAACGGTTGGCGAAATCGGCGGCCAAAACCTGCTCCAAGAGAGCGAGCAAATGGTCGGCGTCGGTAAGCGAAAATGGCATCGGCGGCCTGATTTTAAGAACATTGTGGTCGGGGCCGTCCGTGCCGAGCAAGACGCCCAACTCGCGCATTTGGTTGACGATAAACGAAGCGGCAAGAGCATCGGGAGTGCGGGTTGCGCCGTCTGTGACCAGTTCCGCGCCGAGAAACAGGCCCGAACCGCGCACGTCGCCGATAACAGGAAAGCGTTCTGCCAGACGGCGCAAGCCCGCCAGCAAGTGTTCGCCCACAAGCTGCGCGTGGGCTTGTAAACTCTCTTTCTGCACCACTTCCAAAACGGCTAGACCGATAGCACAAGAAACCGTATTGCCGCCGAAGGTGCTGAAGAATTCCATGCCATTGTCGAAAGCGGTGGCGATGGCCGGCGTGGTGATAACGGCTCCGATGGGATGCCCATTGCCGATGGGTTTGCCCAGAACCACGATGTCCGGCACGACATTTTGCTGCTCAAAACCCCAGAAATGCGTGCCGATGCGCCCATATCCAGTCTGCACATCGTCGGCGATGCACACGCCGCCCGCCGCCCGCACGATTTCATAGACAGCGGCCAGATAGCCCTCAGGCAGAACGATTTGCCCGCCGACGCTGGGCAGCGATTCCGCGATAAAACCCGCCGGCCCTGCGCCTTTTTCCTGCAAACGAGAGATAATTTCGCCGACATACGCGGCATATTTGGCGGCGGCTTCTGCGTCATCACGGCGATGGCGTCCGCGATAAAGGTCGGGCAAAGGGGCTGTGTGTACCCACGCGGGCGCACCCGCGCCGCCAGGCCCTGCGTGTTTGTAGGGGCTGAGGTCAATAAGTGAAGTCGTGTGGCCGTGATAGGCGGCTTCGAGCACAATCATGTCGCGCCGGTTTGTATAGGCGCGGGCCAGGCGCAGGGCGAGTTCGTTGGCTTCGCTGGCAGAATTGACGAAATAACAGACGCTCAGAGGCTCCGGTAAAGTGGCGCAAAGCCTTTCTGAATAGGTATTTAGCAGGTCGCCAAGATAGCGCGTGTTGGTATTCAGGATGCTCATTTGCTCACACGCCGCCGCCACGACTCGCGGGTGACAATGCCCGACGTGCGGCACATTATTGTAAGCGTCCAAATAACGCCGCCCGTCTTCGTCGTAAAGATATTGCATCCAGCCACGCGCGATTTTGACGGGTTCGACATAGGAGGTGCGAACGCTGCCGCCGATGACGCGGCGACGTTGCTCCAGCGTTAACAAATAATCGGGCGCGGGCGGCGGGAAAATATCAGGCGGCAAACCCAACAGCAAATTCGGGTCGGGCGAAAAGGCACACCAAAGTTCGCGCTCCGAGGGCCGCGCCACGCCGGGGAAAGCGCAATCCAAACCAAGCGGGTCGAGGATGATTTGCAGGTGGAGATGAGGCGTCCAACCGCCATTTTCGGCTGGCGCGCCGAGCGTGGCAAACTGCTCGCCCGCCTTGATTTGCTGGCCTGTTTGCCAACTCTTGAAGGATTCCGCGCCGAGGTGTCCGTAGAGCGTGAAAAATTGGTCACCGTCGCCGGTTTCGTGTTGCAGAGTGATAATATGACCGTAATCCAGCGGCGCGGCATTGTAGGCAAAGGCGTAAACCGTGCCGTCAAGCGGGGCGCGGACAGGCGTGCCGGCGGGCGCGAATAAATCCAGGCCGAGATGAATGGTGCGCGGCTCGCCTTGCGCGGTAAAGAGCGGCGAGTTGTAAATCAGTCGCGGTTCGTCATAACGCCCCACTCCGATTTCCGCGCCGGCGGCCCTGAGCGTCGCGTTAAGGCGTTTGGTTACTTCCGGTTCGGTGTTTTGCTGCTCGTCACTGCTGATGAGCGGACTGCTAACGCTAAGGTCAAAAACCATGAGCGAAGCGGTGTGTAAATCGGGCAGAACGGGCGCAAAAATGGCTTGGTGCGCCTGTAACCAGGAGACCACGCGCGGGCCTTGCGGCAAGGCGTCCAGGCCGCACGCCAGACGGAACGAGGCTTCGGCGCGGCGCGGGTGAATGGCGGCCAGGCGTGGCAAGGTGCGGCGAATGGGTTCTTGGCTAATGGCGAGATATTCGTTGTCGGGTTGCGCGGCTTGCTGTTCGGCGGCAATGCACGCGCTCTGGCAAAGGCGTAGGCAGACGAGGCCATAGAGCGCGGCTAGTTCGTTTTCCGTCAAGGAATACGCCGCGTGATAACCTTTGACAATATGCGAGGCAACGGCCAGCGGGTCGTCTTGGTTCAACACAGCATATGCGATGGCGATGGCTAAGTCGTTGATGGTATGGCTGTAAACCATATCGCCGAAGTCTATCAGGCCGGAGATGCGTTGGTAGCGTGAGAAAAGGTCGCCGTCGTCGTTGACCAGCAGATTGTAATCATTGGCGTCGTTGTGAATCACGCTGCGGCGTAAAGCGGGTAGCAGGGGCGCGACGTGGTTGGCGAAGTCGCCGGCTAGAGAACTGACCAAACCGCGCAATTCTTCATCAACAATTAAGTGCGCTTTGGCGGCGATGACTTCCGGCCCGTTTGCCAAGTCCCAGTGAAAATCGCGGTGCAGCGCAGGATGGTCGAAACCGGCAAGCGCAGCGTCGAGTTGGCCGAGGCAATGGCCTAGATTTTCCAGCAAGGCCGGCGTCCGGCGTTTGACCAGGCCCCAAGGCAGGCCCGGCAAATAGCTCACCACGCGCAGCCAATGGCCCGCGCCGACGGCTTGCATATCCTGTCCGTCAAGCGCGGGCAACACGTTCGGACAAGGTGTTTCGCAACGGCTTAAATGCTGCAAGACTTGGTTTTGCGCTTCGAGCAAGGCGTAATCTTCAAGCGCGTTGGCGATTTTGAGGACGTGCCGTGAGCCGTCTGCGGCGGTCAGTAGAAAATTTTGGTCGCGTTCGCCCGGCAGCGGCGCGGCTTGGGTTTTCAGGCCGTAAAACTCTTGGGCAAATGTTTGGGCGTCGTTTGCGGTAAACTGTGGAGCGTGGTCAAGCAATGCCATAATGAAAGCGGGATTATCCGTTGCGTTTTTCTAAACGCTTGCGGTAAAGCGAATTAGTGAAATATAGAAGCATTCCCAGGGCGGCGGCTAGCAGGATTGTCAATCCTTCTTTAGTAAAATCAACCCGCGTCAGAAGCCAAACAATCAAACCTAACGATAAGACCGCCGCGATAATCCCCAAAGGAGCGGTAAATTCAGCCTGGGGCGCATTTGCGCGATAACGAAAAACGGGCAAGGCCGCGCAGGTTGTGGCGTAAACTATCAGGCGCGTGATGGTGGCGATTGTTAAAGCCGTGATGAAATTTGATTGAATCGTCAAAACCAGTATGACTATCAGCGTAATGAGCAGCGAAATATGCGGCGTTTTGAATTTTTCGTGAGTTTTGCCGATAAAATCGGGCAGTTCTTTCTGTTCGGCCATCGCGTAAGGAATTCTGGAAGCGGCTAAAAAGCCGATATTCAGGTTGCCCATAATCGAAATGAGCGCGCCGACGGTGATAAATGACGCGCCCCAAAAGCCCAAGAAATTGGCCGCCGCATCTGCCAAAGGGCGTTCCGATTTAGCCAATTCCGGCAAAACCCCGATGCAGACGACCATAATTAAAATGTACAAAACCGCCACAATCGCCAGCGACGCGAGCAAGGCGAAGGGCAGATTGCGGCGCGGTTCGCGGGCTTCTCCGGCCAGAATGGTGGTGGCTTCAAAACCTGAAAAGGCGTACACCAATAGCAGAATCGCGCCCGCAAATGACTCGTATTGCGGCGTTTGCGGAAAAGTGAACTGCGCCGGTTGCGCGAAAAACAGCCCCACCGAGATAAAGATTAAGAGCGGCAAAATCTTCCCGAAGGTAAAGATATTAGTCACAATGGCTGTTTGCCGGATGCCCAGAAAATTTACCAGGGCTATCGGCAGAAAAACCGCCGAAATAAACAAAACCCGCAAACCGCCCTGATTGGCTTGCGGATGAAAAAAGCCCAGATAACTCACCAGCAAATTGCAATTCGCCGCCAGGGTGGTTACGCGCACAATCCAATAAAGCCAACCCACTTCAAAGCCAACCGCCGCGCCAAATGCTTCTCTGGCATAGAGATACATACCTCCGGTAGAAGCGAAACGGCTCGCCACCTCGGAAAAACACAAGACAATTAAAGCGAAGATGCCGGCGCAGGCAATCAGGGCCAGTAAACTGTAATTGCCAATTAACGCCGCCGCTTTCGCCGGTAAGCCGAAAATGCCCGCGCCGATAATCGTATTGATGGCAATTGCCAGCAAATCCCAACGGCTGATTCCGCGAACAAGTTTTTCTTCGCTCATAATTTAGCTATGATTTGCTTCCTAAAGCCCATTTGAGCGCGGGCGGTGTGACCAGGGTAGTCACTAAAACCATGATGACGATGGCCCCGAAGGTGGCTTCGTTGATGACGCGCTCCGGCACTCCATTGGCGTTGGGCAGCATGAGCGTTGCGCCGATGCCGGCGAAAATCAGGCCCACTTCGCCGCGCGGAATCATGCCCAGTCCGACGGAGAGGCGGTTGACGCCTTTTTCCAGCACGCCCAACGCGCAAACCTGCTTGCCGATAATCGCCGCCAGCGTCAAAGCGGCGGCAAAGCCAAGTAATTCAGGCCGCGCCAGTTCTTTCAAGTTTACCTTTAAGCCCATCAAAACAAAGAAGATAGGCACAAATACAACGCTCACAGGCGCAAGGAGGTCTTCCAAATCCTTTTTTTCGTGTCGCGCTACTGCTTCAAAGTGAACTTCGTCTAAAATCAAACCGGCGGCAAACGCGCCTACAATTGGGGCCAATCCGACCAGGCCCGCCAGCCACGCCATTACAAAACAGAACGCCAGGCCCATTGAGAGCAAAACGCCGCGCCCCTCAAAACGCCCGACACCTTTAACCAAACGCGGCATCAGAAGGCGTCCGACAGCCAGAGCCAAAGCCAAGAAACCAAACGCTTTAACCGCAATCAGCGCAAAACCTAATACTGACACCGCTTCGCCGCTTCCGGTGGCCTTGATAACGCCCTGGATGACGGCCAGAATTATCAACCCTAACACATCATCCACCACCGCCGCGCCCAAAACGATGCGGGCGGCAGGCGTATCAAGTTTGCCGATGTCTTTCAAAACCCGCGCCGTGATGCCTACGCTGGTCGCGCATAGAGTAGCCCCGATGAATAGTTTAGCCAGAAAATGCTCTTCCGGTATAAACCACTGCGCCACGCCCCAGCCCAAGAAAAACGGCACAATCACACCCAACACCGCCACCAGAAACGACGACCAACCGACGGCGCGCATCTCGTCCAGATTGGTTTCCAAACCAACCTCAAATAACAAAATAATAACGCCCAATTCCGCCAAAGCCGCGATAACCTGATTGGTTTTCAGAGGCTCGGCCCACCCCAAACCGAACAACGCCAGATTGCCCAAAACAATGCCCGCCGCCAGTTCGCCCAACACCGCCGGTTGCCCAAAACGCTCAAAGATTTCGCCGCAGACCTTCGCCGCCAAAAGCATCGCCGCCAAGCCCAACAAAACAAAAGGCTCAAGCCCGTGCGTGTCGCCCGCCGCCGACACCGACGGCGCAAAAAGAAGCACTACGGCAGCCGCGCTGAGAATGATGGCAAATTTTCTTTTACTTTGCAGCATAGCCTTGCTGTTAATGTCCCTTTTACTTGACTTTGTCTAACACATACTTTTAGACTTTGGAGGAAACAGAGGGTAGCACTGATGTGGTAATTCAGGCCAAAGTTTATCCCCACTGCTCCGCTGCCCTATACTTTCAGCTCTTCTTTCTTTCTTGGCAACACTACCACAGACCTTTTT
>JAYVJN010000565.1:0-3581 GCA_043769325.1 Acidobacteriota bacterium | reverse complement strand
AAAGGCAGCGGCGCGGCTTGGACTAAGGCTCTACTGACCGCCATCGGGCAATTGTCAGATGTCGCCGGCGGCCATGCGCGGAGTTATTTCGAGATGTCGCCGGGCAGTCTCGTCATTCGCCTCACGGCCAACTTGGTAGCGGGCTACAACACTTACGGCTTTGACGACAAAGGCGGCTTCTCCGAATTGTCGCGCCTCAACGCCAACGATTTGCCGGGCCATGAGTTTTGGATTGGCGGCGAACTCGCCCGCGAAATGCCAGCCGATGAAAAGGCGCGACTAGAAGGCGAAGGCGTGCATTTCTACGACAACCCGCAAAGATTGTTGGAAGCCGTTGCCGTCGAATTTCTGAAAACGGAGGGCTAACGCGATGAACACATTTTGGTTGCGTGTTTGCGCCCCATTCGCGGCGTTTCGCGGCTTTCAGGCGGGCGTCTATCGTAGCACGAGCCCGGTTATGCCGCCTTCAACGGCTTACGGGCTGGTGCTGAATCTGGCCGGCATTGAAATGCGTGAGGCCCTGAACGGCGTCACGACTTTGATTCGGCCCGACGTGCCGCGTTTGCGTTTGGCTATCGGATTGGTTTTATCGCCTGAACGCAGTTCGCTTTACCAGCAATTGCATAGTTATCCGGTAGGCGGTTCCGGCAAGGACTTGGCGCAGCTAACGCATGGCGCGAAGTTTTGGATAACGCCGGTACGCCGCGAAGTCTTGGTTGATTACGAAGGTGTGATTGGCGTGCAGACGGACAACTCCGATTTGCACGCGCAAGTGGCCCAAGGCTTGAGTGGCGAATTAGAGCGTTATGGTTTGCCCTTCGCGGGTGATAACAACTATCTGTTTGACCGTCTCGAACTCATTGACGAACCGCCCGCCGAAACGCTTTGGTATGCGCGGCTGCAACCGGACGATGCCCCGCGCAAAGGGACTTGTCGCCTCACTGTCGGCATTGACCGCAAGGACAACAGCCGCACCACAACTTTCATTTACGCGCCCACACCGGAATTGACCGAAGCGGCTTGGACTTGGACGCCACGCGCAGAAGCCGTAGAAGGGCCGGCGCAAAGGGGGTTATTTGATGGCTGAACCATTACGCATCATGTCGCTACACGCACTCGCTTATTGCGAAAGGCTGTTTTATCTCGAAGAAGTTGAGGAGATGCGCGTGGCGGATGCGCGGGTGTTTGCGGGGCGGCGGTTGCACGTTGAAATTGAGCGCGGCGAGGACGAGGGCGAGTGGTTGACGCTCAACCTGGAATCGGAGCGGTACGGTTTGACGGGTAAGGTGGATTGCGTGCGGCGGCGCGACGGGCAGTTGCTTCCTTACGAACACAAGCGCGGAAGGTGTGCGCGTCAGGCAGACGGGACGGCGGGCGTGTGGCGTAGCGACAGGCTGCAAGTTGTGGCTTATGCGGCTTTGGTTGAGGAACACGCGGGGCGCGAGGTAACGGAGGGGCGCGTCAGGTATCACGCCGATAACGTGACGGTGCGCGTGGCGATTGACGAGGCGGCGCGGGCCGGGTTGTCGGAGGCCATTGCGCGGGCCAGGGAGTTGCAGGCGTCGGTTGAGCGTCCGCCGGTGGCCGAGAACGAAAGGCTGTGCGTGAAGTGTTCTTTGGCCCCGGTGTGTCTGCCGGAAGAAGCGCGTTTGGCCCAACAATTGCGGATTGCCGAACCCTTTCCCGAAGCAGCATCCCAAACATCAGAGGCGCAAACCCGTAACTCCGATAAAGCCCCAATCACCCGTTTGTTTCCGGCGGCAGACAGTCGGCGAATTTTGCACGTTTTGACGCAAGGGGCAAGGGTCGGGCGCAAGGGCGAACAAATCGAAGTCTCGGCGAAGGATGAACCGTCAAAGGCGTATCCGGCGCAGGAAGTGGGACAGGTCGTGCTGCATGGTTACTCGCAGATTTCCACCCAGGCACTGCGGTTCTGTGCTATGCAAGAAATCGGCGTGCATTGGGTGACGACGGGCGGCAAATATATGGGGACGTGGACGAACGGGGTCGGGTCGGTGCAAAGGCGCATACGGCAGTATCAAGCCTTGACCGACGCGGGGCTGTGTCTGCGTCTGGCGCAGCAATTGGCGACGGCGCGGGCGCGCAGCCAATTGAGCGTGTTGCTGCGGGCGGCGCGTGACGAAGGGCGGGCGACGGAAACCGTGAAAAACAGTATTTCGTCCATCCGCAAACTGTTGGGGCCGCTCTCGCGGGCCGATAATCTGGATAGCCTGCGCGGTTACGAAGGCAACGTCGGGGCGCAGTATTTCGCGGCCTTGCCCGATTTGGTGGGCGACGAAGCCGGGCCTCTGATGAAACCGGACGGACGCAGCCGACGCCCGCCGAAAGACCGTTGTAACGCGCTGCTTTCGTTTGGTTACGCCTTGTTGCACAAGGACGTGATGAATTCAATTTTGGTCGTGGGGCTGGAACCGTCGCTGGGATTTTACCATCAGCCGCGTTCACAGGCGCACCCGTTGGCGTTGGATTTGCTGGAACTGTTCCGCGTGCCTTTGGTGGATATTCCCATTTTGGCTTCGATTAACCGCAAGCAGTGGGACGCGGACGAAGATTTCGCCGTCGCGGGCCGGCAAGTATGGCTGTCAGACGCGGGCAAGAAGAAATTCTTTGGCATTTACGAACGGCGCAAAGCAGACCAATGGAAGCATCCGGTGATTGGTTATTCTCTTTCTTATTCGCGCCTGATTGAATTGGAAGTGCGCCTTCTGGAAAAGGAATGGATGCCCGGCGAAGGCGGTTTGTTTGCGCGGATGCGCTTGAGGTAACGAGACATGGCGGGTGCAACGAAACACTGGTATGTGGTTTGTTATGATATAGTTGACCCCAAGCGTTGGCGGGCCGTCTATAAGAAAATCAACGGCTACGGGCGGCGTTTGCAGTATTCCATTTTCCGTTGCCGTCTGACGGCGCGCGAGATGGAAAAACTGCGTTGGGAAATGGAAAAGCTCTTGACCGCTGAAGACAGCCTCCTGATTTTGAGCCTCTGCGACGGTTGCGAACGCCGTGTCAAGGCGCACAACCGCCCCGAATCTTGGGAAGAAGAAGACCATCGTTTTGAAGTTGCCTAGAGATAATGATAGGCTGCGTGAGGTCGCGCAGCCTTTTTTTGCGTCTGCGCGACGGACGCAAGCACCTCTGCTTGTTGAGTGCGCGACAAGGTAAATATGAAGCTAAACCTAACCAATGATTGTAAATGGCTTGATAAACCCGCGCCTGATATGCTTGCGCGAGGGTTAAATCACTGTCATTGCAATCAGTTAGGCTTGGCTTCCGACCCGCTCACTGAGGCTTTTGCCCGTAATGTTCGCTTCCCGCGCGCAGGTACCCGCAAGCCTCTTGGTAAATCATTCACAGCATTAGGTGTTACGACCGCTCTGTGAAGATTCCATTGATGCCGAAAGGCGTTGAGCACCCGCCGCGCCCGCCGCGCTGCCGATAATTCGCGCCGTGAAGATTCCATTGATGCCGAAAGGCGTTGAGCACGGTGAATCACCGGGCGATTTTCAACACCGTTGATTTCGTGAAGATTCCATTGATGCCGAAAGGCGTTGAGCACTGGG
>JAYVJN010000564.1:0-2878 GCA_043769325.1 Acidobacteriota bacterium | reverse complement strand
ACACGCGCATCGCCCGCCGCGATTTCCCGCAACACCTTCAGGCTACCGTCCGATGAACCGTCGTCAACGTAGATAACTTCGGCGGTTTTGCCGAGTTGCATCAACGCCTCCCGCATCTTCGCGTGCAACGGGCGCAGGTTTGGTTCTTCGTTAAAAACAGGAAGAAAGACAGAGATATAGGGTTTATCAGCGGGTTGTATTAAATTATTATCCATTCATTAGTTACAGAGGCAGATAACGAATTTGGCCTTCCCATTCGCATTGCTCGCTGCACTCCACAATTAACAGTATTTCTTCGATGGCTCGGTGAAGGGGCGCAGTTTGCTTGACTTCAAAGACACCAGGCATTAGAAGACCGTTTTCCAATCGCTCAAGAACGGGCGCAGTCATAGTTTAACATCATGTGTCAGCAATACCCGCCCTTCTTCAGCGGCCCAGGCCAAAACTGCGGGGTCATCAATCCCCATCCGTTTCAGGTCATCCTGTACTCGCGCAAACTCAATGCCAGGATTTTGCCGCAACAAGCCACGCACGATGCGATTGTCGAAATTTTCGTCAACGGCGAAACGCCACATTCCTTCTCCTATAAGCGACGACGCGCTTATCTCCTAAATCGGCGATGCGTTAACAGTTTCTCCCGAACACCTTGAGGAATAGTTTCAGGTGGAAATCGCATCTCATTTTCGGATTGTACAGTTGCGCTTTGGGCTTGCTGTCCTCGCACATACTCCTCAACATCTTCCTGAAAAGTCACGCAATAACCAAAAACCGCGTAAATATCGGCAAGCTTGAGCGAAGGATAGCGTTGCATAACTTCTTCCGGTGTTGCGCCTTCAAGAAAGGTGTAAAATACAGTTTCCAGCGTGACCCGCGTGTTACCGACTCGCACCACGCCATTAGCATCTTTCACTAACGGCAAGAGACTTGGCAGCGTTGGCGTTGCCCCTAACATGGTAATAGTTGAAAAACTCATAACACTCCTTATAAATCAACCTTTCCGCGCTACACAAATCGCCGAGACACCGAACGGGAGGTTTAATTTATTCAGCCAAAACCTTTCCGCGCCAAAGAGTTGACCAAATACGCCGTTGAGGGCGGAGACGTTGATATTGTTCTCCGATTCGGGTTTCACGCCCGTCACGCGCATCAGTGCGCGGCCCGCCAGGATGGGCGCGAAAAAGGTGATGTTAGCATATGTGGCGCGTTCGACGGTAAAACCCGCTTGGGCGACTCTTTCGCTTATCTGCTTTCTAGTGTAGCGGATGCGGTGATGCGAGATGTCGTCCTGCACGCCCCACAGCCACATAAACGCCGGCACGAAAAACAGCCCGTAACCGCCCGGTTTCAGCACACGCCACATCTCGCGCAAGCCGGCCACATCGTCGTCCAGGTGTTCCACCACGTCCAGCGCCGTCACCAAAGCAAACTCGCCGTCGGCGTAAGGCAGCTTTTCCGCCAACCCTTTTTTAACCTGTGTCAGCCCCCGCGCGCGGCAAAATTCCAGCGCGTCGTCGGAAATATCCACACCATGCGCGTCGCCAAACTGCGCCAACATCTCCAGATTCGCGCCCGTGCCGCAACCCACATCCAGAATCTTGGGGGTTGGGGGTTGGGGGTTGGGGGTTGGGAATATCTGCCGGAGAAAACTCTCCAGAATGCGCCGCCGTCCGGCAAACCACCAATGCTCGCCCTCCACGCGGTACATTATCGCGTAGGTATGTTGCTGCATCGCTTGGGGTAAAGTTGCGCTCATGCCGCTTTTTTCAACCAAAATTCTTTCACCTTCTCAAAATGTTCGATTCGCAAGCCAATCTTGGCGAGTTCCTTGGGGTAAAACTGCAAAATCACTTCGCACAATTCCAGCATCCGCTTTTTGCGCGAATAATTCGTGTTGATTTTGACGCGGTTGGAATTGGCGATTTGAATTTGCCCCCAACCTAACGCGCCAATCGTCAAACAATCCCAATCCAAAAATTCAATCGGCACGAATTTTACACCTGTTACGGCAACCCTCGTGTCTTCAACATGATAACTGACCAGCAGCAAGACGAAATAATTCGCGTCGTCTTCGTAAAACCGCGCCAGGCGTTCCACCGAAGTCAGGTTCGGCATATTGAAAAATCCTGACTCTAACGGATTTCGTGGTCAACGACGGCGGCCTCCTAACGAACTCGCCAACAACAGGTTATGCAACCAATTTGGATGATAGCTAAACCCGTTTAGACACGCAAACGGCGATTTGTCTCCGCTCTGCTTCTGCACACGACCACAATACGGATGAAAGTCCCACTGTAACGCCGGCGCCCGCGCCAGCGCCAGCAAATGACCACTCGCCTGACTGCCATGCAGGTATTTCATCTGATATAAACCCCGGTCTTGGTAGTCCATGACACGATCTACCTGATTGGAAGTCCGCGCCGCCCCAGACACCTCAAAGGCCGGCAGGTAATCCTTCGTCCTACTGCTCAACTTTACCACCGCCGCCAGCACCGCACCGCTTAACTTCTTCTGGCTCCACTCTTTGAATCTCCTCATCCGCGAAGCCAGCCGGCAGTAACTATTGCCTGCTGCCGGCTGGCGACGCAAGCCGGTAAATCATTGGCGCAGAGCGCGATGGCGGCGGCGGTGCTGGCTGTGTTAGCGCAACGCGGCTTCTTACTGCCGGCTGCCGGCTGCCGCGTTGCGGCCTTATAAGTGATAAGTGATACAGGTTAAATTGGAGATTAGGCAATAGCGCGGGTGTAATTGAAAGTGCGACTCAGCCTGGTTTTTGCGTCTATGCCGCCCTACCGTGCGGTCAGGTTCTACCTGACCGGAGCGCGTTCTCTAAAGCTCTGCGGCTCTGCCGCCGTTTTCACGAACGATTTCTAGTGCTTGC
>JAYVJN010000563.1:0-4092 GCA_043769325.1 Acidobacteriota bacterium | reverse complement strand
CCAGGAAATCGCGCGTCATTTAGTGCACGGCGTTGACGTTTGGCTCAATGTCCCGCGCCGTCCGTTGGAGGCTTCCGGCACATCCGGGCAAAAAGTGGGCATGAACGGCGGCCTCAATCTCTCCATCCTCGACGGTTGGTGGATTGAAGGCTACGACGGCTCCAACGGCTGGGCCATCGGCGATTTATCGGTTGACCCGGACACCAACAAAATGGACGCAGAAGACGCCGCCTCTTTGTATAAGGTTCTGGAAGAAGAAGTTATCCCCACCTACTACGAACGCGACGCCACCGGCTTCCCGCGCCGTTGGACGCAAATGATGAAACGCGCCATCGCCACCCTCGGCCCCGCCTTCAACTCCGACCGTATGGTCGAAGATTACGCGCGACAGATTTACACGAAATAGGCAAATATCGCTCGTAGGGGCCGACATATGTGTCTGCCCCGTAATGGAATGGCACGCAGACGCGGGGCCGACCTGTGTGTCTCGTCTCCCCGTAAATGCCGCCGTCGTCGTGGTCTGCGCATAAGTACCGGCGGGGTTCAGCAGACCGTCAGCAGTACGAAGTATACTCAGCAACGCTATAAACTGTGGTTTTTAATGCAGAAGCCCGCACGAAGTAAGGGCGTAAAACTTGGCATATGTTCCGAAGTGCGTGTTTCTGCAAAACCCTAAAGTTATAGCGTTGCTGAGTATATATCTTTCAAGAAAAAGAATTTTAGCTCTGCGGAAAACACAGAAAACGCGGAAATAAGCAAAGGCAGAACTTGGCTGCTTTTTTCCGTGTGTTTCGCGTGTTCCGCAGACAATTCTTTTTCTTGAAGTGTATAGTTACTGCTTACTGCCACTGCTTACTGCCTACTGGCTTCGGCGCGCAATATTCTTTTGTTTGAACCACCTAACGGCGGCGGGCAGCGAAGACAACAAACCTCTGCTTGCTGATTGCTATGCAAACTATCTGGATACACGCTTTGGCCGCGAAAGTGGGCGGCGGCGTTACTTATTTGCGAAACGTCGTGCCGGAATTGGCGGCGCAATTGGCGGGGCGTGATGTGCGTGTGGTGTTGCTTTTGCCCGCGCCGGTTGAAGGGTTGGAGTTTCCCGATTTTTTCGACGTGCGAATCATGCCCCGCGCCTCGCGTAACATTTTGACGCGGTTTGTTTACGACCAGTTTGTCTTGCCTTTCCAGTTGTGGCGCGAAGGGGCCGACGCGCTTTTCTGTTCCGCGAGTTTTGCGCCGCTTATTAAAACAACGCGCACAGTGGTTTTGCTTCGCAACGCCATCTATTTCGATAATCAATTGATGCGCCGCGAGTTACCGGCGCGGCGGCGTTCATGGCGGCTGCAAAGTCTGCTCATCGCGGCGGGCGCATATACCTGCGCGGCGGTGATGTATCCCAGCCAAGCCATGCGCGAATTGACCGAAACCGCTTTCCCCACGCTCAAACCGCGCGGCTTCGTCAACCTCTACGGCGTCAACGCCCAAGTTCAAAGTTCAAGTGAAACTCAGCACTCAGCACTCAGCACTCAGCACTTTCTTTATGTAATGACCTACACGCTGCAAAAGAATCTCAATTTTTTGTTGCGGGCATTGGTACAGGCGAAAGCGGAAGGCTTGCCGGTGCAGTTGGTGGTGACTTCGCGTTTGGATGACCGTCCGCCGGCGTGTTGGGAAGCGGATGCGCGTTTGATTGAGGAACATGATTTAATAAACTCCGGTTATCTGAAACCCGTCGGGCCGCAGTATGGCGCGGACTTAGCCCAACTATATCAAGAGGTTGACGCCTGTATTTTCGCCTCGTTTTGCGAATCGTTCGGGCATCCTTTGGTTGAAGCATTGGCTTTGGGCAAGCCTCTGGTGTGCATAGACTTGCCTTACGCCCGCGAGATTTGCGGCGACGCGGCCATCTATTTTGACACGGAACAGCCGGAAGATTTAGTGAAAATCTGGCGCGAGTGGCCGGCATTGGAAAAACCTGGGGTTAAACGCGATGAATTTCTGGCGCGGTTTTCGTGGCGCGAACACACGGCGCGGCTGGTGGAGCATTTGGTAATATAATAGAAACCCTGGCCTACCATAACGCGAAGCGTGTAACTGTTCCTTGTCAACTGTCACTTGTCCACTGGTTTATAGAAAAATAGTGGACAAGTGACAGTTGACAAGGAACAGTGGCGTGTTCCTGGCGGGGCCGGTTACCATTGGCAAGCGTGGTGGCAAACACATTCCGGTTTGGCAGTCATATTTCAACCCTTGATTCGCATATAATCCAAAGCAATAATCTGTGGCATTTGTGTAATCTGTGGCGAAAATTCTTTGCTTTGGCGAGGATTAGCGTTCAAGCGGCAACACTGCTGAAAAGCAGCCGGGGGAATGTTACCGCTTGAACGCTATTCCCTGGGGAGAACTTAACCGAAAATCTGTTTGCGGTATTGTTCCATCCAATTTGTGATGTTGCGCGTGTAAGCGCGGCTGTCGTTTTCAATCGGCGGCGCGTATTTGTTGACCAAACCGGCCCAGTCTTTGTTGTCTATAAAGTTGCGGTAGCCGCGATTGAGCAGTTTGAAATAGGCTTCGACGCCTTTTTCCACCGTCGGCCATTTTGCCATGCCGCCCGCGCCGCGAGTTGCGCCTTCCTGACCGACGTAACGAATGTTGCCAGGGTTGTTATTCAACGGCGCAAGCCCTTTGGTGTTAAAACTTGCCTCCATGCGAAACATCGCCACCGCCAATTCTGCCGGCACGTTGTATTGCTTGGCGTAACGCAAAATCGCCTCGCCCTGATTCGCCAGGCCCGTGCCTTTGAGTATGTTGTTAAGCCGTTCGGCTTGCGTGCCGTTGACGGCGGGCGGCGGATTAACGGGGGCCGTCGGCGCGGTTGGCGCATTGCCGTTTAACGCCTTCGCCATTGCTTCGCGTGTCTTCGGGCCGTAAATGCCGTCCACTTCCAGGCCGTTGGCGCGTTGGAAATTTCGCAGCGCGGCGTCGGTTTTGGGGCCGAAATCGCCGTCGGGTTTGGCGGGGAAGCCGGCTTTGGTCAAATCGCGTTGTAACTGTTCAACCTGCGCCCCCGTCGCGCCTTGTTTGAGGCGGGGGCCATTGAGTTGTTGCAAGGCGGCGTCCAGCGCGGCGCGGGTTTTCGGGCCGGCGATGCCGTCAACTTCCAGCTTGTGGTCGGTTTGAAACTTACGCACGGCGGCATCGGTCTGCGGGCCGAAATTGCCGTCGGGCGTGGCTTTGTAGCCTAGCCGCGTCAAATCGCGTTGCAGTTGTTCGACTTGCGCCCCGTTTGCGCCTTTCTCCAGGCGCGTGACGGGGTTGGGGTTGCCGCCCGGCGGGTTGACTGGAGGCGTAACTGTGCCGCCGCCAAGTTGGGGCAGGTTTTTGTTGACCTCGTTCCAGACGGCTTGCACGCCGCCTTTGTCGTAAGTCGCACGCCAAGCGGACGCGCTTTTGGCCCCGCCGGAGAGTTGGAAATGCGGCGGGTCGTTGATAGTTTTGAACTTACCGCCCCATTCGAGGCCGTATTTCTCGCCCGCCGCGCCGATGGCCCGTTGCGTGGCCGCGCTGGGGTTGAAATCCGGCTGGCCGTTTTTGGAGGCGTAAATATCCACCGCCAGGCCGTAGTTGTGAAAACTCTGGCCGCCCCGCGCATTGGTCACGATGTTGCCGGGCTTGGTACGGCCTTGCGCGTAAAGCGCGTCCTGTTCGGCAAAGGTGCGAAGGCCGTCAGTGACGGTAATGTTGATGCCCTGTTTCTGTAAATCTGCCGCCATCAGGCGCACACGGGCCGCGACTTCGGGGTTTACCTTAGCTAAAGTGCGCTCCGAACGCGGGTCTAGCCGGACTTGCTGCGCGGCGTTTTGCTCTTGCGTGGCAAATAGTCTGGCGCGTTGAAACTCGCCTGTGTCCAGGCCTTTTTTGTTCAAAAACGCCTCGCGGGAGTTGCCCTTTGCGGTTACGCCGCTGACTGCCGCATTGTCTTGCGCGGGTGGTTTTAATTGCTGCGCTTTCCATAAATCCGTGTTGATATTAGGGGTTGGCTGTATGCCGCCTAATCCGTCAGCCATGTCTTGTTCTCCTGTTGACGCG
>JAYVJN010000562.1:0-5838 GCA_043769325.1 Acidobacteriota bacterium | reverse complement strand
GGCAAAAAAGCGATGCCGTTGGCGATAGCTTGCGCCGGTTCGCTGAATTTAACCGCCTGGCCGCGCAGCAAAATCTCGCCCGCGTCCGGTGGAACAAGGCCGAAAATCATCCGCGCAAAGTCCGTCCGTCCGCAACCCACCAAGCCCGCCATCCCGACAATCTCGCCGGCGCGCACCTGTAAACTCACGTCGCTTACGCCTACCGCCGCGCAACTCAGGCCGCGCAATTCCAACACGGCCTCGCCCAACGCCACTTCTTGCTTAGGGAAAACCGCCGCTAAATCGCGCCCCACCATCAATTGAATCAAATTCTGGCGCGTTACGCCGTCCATTTCGCGGGTGTCAATCGTCGCGCCGTCGCGCAGCACCGTCACGCGGTCAGCGATTTCGGGCAACTCTTCCAAACGGTGCGAAATATAAATCATCCCTACGCCGCGCTCCCGCAAGCCGCGCATCACACGAAACAGATTTTCCGTGTCAGTCTCTGCCAGCGACGCCGTAGGCTCATCCAAAATCAACACTTTAGCGTCTGCGCCGACGGCCCGCGCAATTTCCACAAGTTGCTGTTGCGGCATGGAAAGCTGTCCGGCTTCGGTGTCGGGGTCAATCTTTGCGCCGATTTCCGCCAGCAACGCGGCGGCCCGTTCGCGCCTCTCGCGCCAATTCACGCGCCGCCACAACCCCTGTTTTTCCAAACCGAGCGCGATATTTTCCGTCACGGTAAGCTCAGGAAACAGAGCAGGTTGCTGGTAAATCGCGGCGATTCCCGAAGCCTTCGCGCGGGCCGGCGAATTGTCCGCAAGCGCAATGCCGTTAAGCTCCAACGCGCCGCCATCCGGTTCAACCGCGCCGGTTATAATCTTGATAAGCGTGGACTTACCCGCGCCGTTTTCGCCCACCAGGGCATGAACTTCGCCGGCCCGCAGTTCCAGCGACGCGCCCCGCAAAGCCTGCACGCCGGCGTAAGATTTCGTGATATTTGTGGCGTGGAGCAACATAATTATCCGCTCATTTGACAATGTTAAGCGGTTTTGCGGCTTTGCCGCCTGATGTGCGGAAAGGCTGTGCCTTTCCGGAGCTGTGGCCTTCTGCGTTCGCGGCTACGCCGCCGGAGGCAAAGCCTCAAAGACTTTAGAAAGAAGCGTTTCCGGTGAGGCAGAGCCATCACCGCACATCAGGCGGCAAAGCCGCGTCAGCGCATAAAAGCATTTTCACTCAATCACAATTACATACAATTCAGCCGGCCCGTGTACACCGATTGCCAGCGTTAATTCAATGTCCGAAGTGCGTGAGGGGCCGGTAATAAACGTAACCACACGGCTTAAATCCTTGTTTATCAACGCCAACACTTCACCCATCGTCTGCTTTATGTTTGCTACTTCAAGCAGCGCGATATGCACCGGCGGCACGAGCGAGGCCAAACGATGCCGCTCTTGATTCGACTCTAAAACCAGTGTCCCCGTCTCGGCGATGCCGTACTGCGCTCCGGTCACGCCCGCATCACAACCAAAAAGTGTAGCTTTATCAGCATTTTCCACAAAAACCGCATCCGTTTTCAGGTGTTTCAGCACGCGCCGGACAAGCGGCGCATCCGTGACAGCAACCCGACGCAAGCCTTTTAGCTGCAAAATTACCTGCAACTCTACCGCCGCGTCCGCTTCGTCCGTGACCATAATCCAATCCCCGCCGACAGCTTCCAACGCTTGCTTAAACCGTTCTAACGGCGCGAGTTGCGGCGACACAGGCCGTACCGCAGCCGGCGGCGCGTGAGGCGTCTGGCGCACGGCGTCAAACGGCGCACTCGCGGCCAGATGCCCGCGAATAGAGTCCAAAATCTCACGTCTGGCTGTGTCAGTTGGTTTGCTTGGCGCGATGTCCATGTATTTTCAACCACTCATGTTACGCTCTGTTGCGGCTGTGCCGCCTGATGTGCGGAATGGCTATGCCTTTCCGGTAGGCGACTCCTCCAACTGTTGCGGCTCCGCCGCCGGAGGCAAAGCCTCTAAGTCTTTTCAGGAGGGCAGTTCCGGCGAGGCATAGCCGTCGCCGCACATCAGGTGGCACAGCCGCAAAACCAGGTAACGCGGCCAGCATGGGCAAGCCGCCCTTGCCTGGTACTCAATTTTTCTGCCGCCACTCATCCCGAAAAGAACGCTTTGCCAGCTTCGGCGTCTCGCGTCCGGCTGACCAGGCTGCCAAAGGCGGCGTGTTTTTTGCCGCGAACTGAACCAACCGCGCCAGTTTTGCTCCCCATTCGTAACTCCAACGCCGCGAACAGGCCCAGGCATACATACGGAAAGCCAGCCTTTCCAATAGTTTATGCTCCACCGGCCCGTGTTGCGGCGTGCCTTCCTTGATTTCGGCGCGGAGGTGCAGCAAAAGTTCGGGGATGTCAATTTTCACGGGGCAAACTTCCCGGCACGCGCCGCACAAACTTGAGGCAAAAGGCAGTTGGCGGTTTTTCTCTAAACCGTTGAGTTGCGGCGTGATAACCGCGCCGATAGGCCCCGGATAGACCGCGCCGTAAGCGTGGCCGCCGATGTTTTGATAGACCGGACAGGCGTTCAGGCACGCGCCGCAACGGATACACGCCAACGCTTGCCGCGTGACCGGGTGCGCCAACATCCGCGAACGCCCGTTGTCCATGATGACGATGTGGACTTCCTCCGGCCCTTCGTTGCTGGTTCCGGTGATAAGCGATTGATAGGCCGTCAGTTGCTGGCCTGTGCCGGAGCGCGGCAGCAGTTTCAGAAAGACATCCAAATCAGCCAGGCGCGGGACGATTTTTTCGATGCCCATAACGGCGATGTGCGTTTTCGGCAAACTCGTCGTAAGCCGTGCGTTGCCTTCGTTTTCCAGTATCAAAAACGTGCCGGTTTCGGCGACGCCGAAGTTGACGCCGCTAATGCCCACATCGGCTTGGGCAAACTCTTCGCGCAGTTTGACGCGGGCCGTTTGCGTCAAAACATCAACGTCATCCGTCGGCGCAATCCCAATCTTGTCAACAAATAGCTCGGCAATCTGGCGTTTCGATTTGTGAATCGCCGGCACGACGATATGCGAAGGCGTTTCATCCGCAAGTTGTATTATCCACTCGCCCAAATCGGTTTCGACGGGTGCCCAACCGCTCTTTTCCAGAGCCGCGTTGAGGTGAATTTCCTCCGTCGTCATGCTCTTGGATTTGACGATGCGTTTTGCGCCGCGTGCTTGTAAAAGATTGATTATCAAAGAGCAAGCCTCGTGCGCGTCACGCGCCCAATGCACCTGCGCGCCGGCGCGGGCCGCGTTGTCGGCGAATTCCGCGAGATATTTATCAAGCTGCGACAGCGTTTCGTCTTTGACGGCGCGGGCCTGTTCGCGCAAGCCTTCCCAATCGTCAACCGTCGCTATCGCCAGCTTGCGCCGCTCGCCGAAAGTCGTCGCCAAATTCTGCAACGCCCCGCGCAACTGCTTATCTTGCAACGCTTGGCGGGCGTTTTGGTCGAATGTTTCTGCGCTCTGGTGCATACAATTGTACGATAGGCTGTCTAGCCTGTCGCTAACTCCGCGACCATGTAATTCAATAGCAACTTGATACTTAAATAGCTTTATTGCAACGCAGCCACAGGCTAGACAGCCTGTGGTACATTATTCCTGCGCCGCCAAAACTTCTGCCAAGTGCATGGCTTTCACTTGCGAACCGTTGCGCGACAGCCGCCCGCCGATTTGCATCAGGCAACTGGCGTCCGCCGCGACGACGGCGCGGACGTTGCTTTGTTCGATGGCGACGATTTTATTGTCGAGAATCGCCACCGAAATTTCCGGGTATTTGACCGAAAACGTGCCGCCGAAACCGCAACACGAATCGGCGTTGTCGAGTTCCACAAACTCAAGCCCTTGAACATTTTGCAGCAATCGGCGCGGCTCTTTTTTGATACCCAAATCGCGCAGCGCGTGGCAAGCGTCGTGCCAGGTGACGCGCCCCGCAAAACTCGCGCCCACATCTTCAACGCCCAAGACGTTGACCAAAAACGCGCTAAATTCGTGCGTCTTAGCGGCTATGGCTTCAGCCCGTGCCAGCCAGCTTTCGTCCGTCTGAAACAGTTCGCAGAAATGGTGCGCCATTGCCGTACACGAGCCCGACGGGCTGACGATAACTTCCGCGTCTTCAAAGATTTCGATAAAACGCTGCGCCAACCGCCGCGCCTCTTTTCTGTAACCCGTATTAAAAGCCGGTTGGCCGCAACAAGTCTGGCGTTCGTCAAACATGACTTCGCAACCCACGCGCCGCAAGACCTCCGCCGCGCTCATCCCGACGGACGGCCAAAGTTGGTCAACCAAACAAGTTACGAACAATGAAACGCGCATTCTTTAGCTTTCCAGTGGCTCAAATTCTTGTAATTCAACATTTTGCGAGATGTGCCAACGCGCCTCGCGCAAGGATTTGAAACGCCCTCCGGCGATGGCTTGCGCCAAGACATTGCCGATGACAGTGGCTTCGACGGGGCCGGCCCAGACCGGCTTACCGGCGGCGTTCGCAGTGGCTTGGTTCAAATAACTGTTCAGGCTGCCGCCGCCCACGATGTTTACGCCGTAAATCCTGTGTTTGGTTAGCTTTTCGATGTTTTGCAAGACCTCCGCGTAACGCCGCGCCAGAGAATCAAGGATGGTTTTCGCCACCGCCGGCGGTTCTGCCGGCATCTCCGCGCCGCGTTCGCGCAACTGTTCGCCAAGTGCCGCCAACATACTCGTCGGATTGAACAAACGCGAATCGTCCGGGTCAATCAAAGGCGCGTCGGCGATATTTGCTACAGCTTGCAGCAATTCGTCGTAATCAACCGCTAACCCGTTGGCTTGCCACTCTTTGCGGCAAGATTCGAGCAGCCACAACCCCATCACGTTTTGCAAAAACCGAATTGTGCCGAACGCGCCGCCCTCGTTGGTGCAATTTTGCCGCGCAACTTCTTCATTGATAAGCGGTTGCCGCAATTCTACGCCTACCAAAGACCATGTGCCGGACGAGATGTAAGCCCAATTTTCGGCCATCGGCGCGCCGACAACCGCGCTGCCCGTGTCGTGTGTCGCCGTCGCCACGACGCGAACATTTTCTAAGCCGAGTTCGGCGGCCAATTCCGCTTTAAGCGGCCCCAAATCCGTGCCGGTGGAGACGATTTCGGGCAACAAGTGTGCGGGCAAATCCAACCGCGCCAGCATTTCCGCGTCCCATTGGCCCGTCGCGGCGTTGAGCATCTGCGTTGTGGTGGCGTTGGTGTATTCGGTGACGGCGCGGCCCGTCAGAAAATAACCCACCAAATCGGGCATCAACAATAACTTGGCTGCATTGTCGGGCAATTCGGCGTGGGCGTAAAGCTGAAAAAGCGTATTGAAAGGCTGAAACTGAATGCCCGTGCGCCGGAAGATTGCTTCCCGCGAGACACGCGCAAATACCTGTTCCATCACGCCTTGCGTCCGTTCGTCGCGGTAGCAGACGGGGTTTTCCAGCAGTTCGCCAGACGCGCCCACCAATCCGTAATCCACCGCCCAACTATCAATGCCGATGCTGCGAATCACGCGCCCAAGTTCCCGCGCCCGTGCGCCCGCCGCCCGCAAACCGGCCTTTACCTCGTTGAAAATGTGAGAGAAATCCCAACGCAAATGTCCGTTTTCGCGGCGCGGCGGGTAATAAAACCGCCGCATTTCTTCCAATAACAACTCGCCTTCTGCCAGGCCCGCCAGAAACACGCGCCCGCTGCCTGCGCCGAGGTCAATTGCGATGTAGAGCGAATTGTTCATCTTAAAAGGTTTTGAGTCCCGCCTTCAGGCGGCTTTTCCGCGCAACTACAGCCGCCTGAAGGCGGG
>JAYVJN010000561.1:0-11743 GCA_043769325.1 Acidobacteriota bacterium | reverse complement strand
AATACTTCCGCAACACCCTTATCAACTCACGGAAAACGGCATCCGCGAAGAATTGGGGCTGGAAAAACGACCCAGCTACAATAACCCCAAGTGGGTTCCCTAAATTTTGCGCCCTAAACAGACCACGCCAGACACCGCAAGATTCTGTGGCGTCTGGCGTTCTTGCTTTGGTTGGTGTTAAATCATCTCTAGCGGGAGAATTGTATGAAGTTAATCTTTTTGTTGGTAATCACCTTGTTTGGCAACGCGGCGGATTCATGCGCTAGACAGGGAAAAAAGTCCGTCGGGCAAACCCAAATGGAAACTCAGAAAACTGACCTTTCGCTGACAGTCACCGCAAAGCAAACCGGTAACACTTTGTCTCTGACCTATCAGGCCGGGAATAACACCAAAGAAACGCTCGTTTTGTTGAATCGCTTGCCCAATCGCGGAGCCGACGCCCAGAGTGTTGGCCCGAATAAAGTTTATGTGGTGCCACAGGCGGACGGCTCCATTGAAATCAGCAAACGCGCCATACTGCCACCCGACGATATTGACGCGGTTGCGTTGATACTACCATTGGGCATGAGACTGGAACCAGGCAAAGTATTTTCCGAAACCGTCACGCTCACGCTGCCGCTTTCTTTGAGTCATCCTTATCCTGCCAGCAAAACATTGGCGGCACTGCCGGAAAAGGCCGCCCGCGTGAATTTCTGTTTGGGCTATGTGCCAGGCGCAGCCGCTACCCGTGACACGGAGATTCGCGGCGAAAAGCTGGTTTACGCCAATGTCGCTGCCTTACAGAAACAAGAGATGGTGTGCGCGGAAGTCAGTTACTAGAGCTGTTATGAGATGAGTGTACAGGGTTGATTGAGCGGCAAGTCAGTACCGCACAGCCAAACTTGAACTGTGCGTGTTTCTGCCTTTGTCTGCCGCCCCTATTGACGCAAAAAAACGCGGCACGCTGAAAATTACCTCAGCGTGCCGCGTTTTGTCTTTTAGCGGTTATTTACTTTTTCTGGTTACGCAGCGCGTTCGGGTCAAGTTCTTTGACTTGTTTCGCGCCTTCGTCGGCCTTGAAGTAGGGTTCTTCTTTGAAGCCGAAGATTTTGGCCGAGATAACTGTCGGGAAATTGCCGCGTGTAGTGTTGTAATCCTGCGCGGCGTTGTTGTAATCGCCACGCGCGGTAGCGATGCGGTTTTCCGTGCCGGCCAGTTCCGCTTGCACGTTCAGAAAAGCCTGATTGGATTGCAGTTGCGGGTAGGCTTCTTGCAACGAAAGCAGACGGCCAATAGTGCCGCCAAAGCTGTTGTTGGCGTCAATCACGGCTTGCTTTTGTTCGGGCGATTTGTCGCCGCCCTCACCCGCCGGGGCCGCGTTCGTGGCGTTGAGCAGACGTGAACGGGACTCAGCGATTTTGCCGAAAACCTCTTGCTCCTGCACGCCCGCCGCGACTGCCGCGCTATACACGTTGCCGATTAAATCGTTGCGCCGTTGCAATTGGCTTTCGACGCCCGACCATTTGGCTTTAACGTTCTGTTGCTTGCCTTGCAATGTATTATAGCCGCACCCGCTCAACATAAAAGCGACCATTAAGACAGATGCCAAAAGTATGACTGATTTAAGTTTCATTGTTTTTCTCCTCCAAGAAAGTAGGCAGTAGGCAGTAAAAGACTGCTGCCGTAGCCGCTTTGCCATCATTACCAAACACTTTAGGTGCGATAGAATGACTACTCAGAAATCTAATTTCGTGAATCGCAGATGGCTGCCTGGCAGATAGCCTGACGCTTCGCTCCGACTTTCTCATCACGATTCACAGTTCACGATTTACGCTTTCCCCAACTGGTCAACTACTACGATAACCCGCTCAATCTGAGCGAGATACGCGGCGAAAATATCGTTAGCTTCGGTGTCTGAAAGAGTTACTTCATCGCGTGCGCGAAGGGCGAAAATACGCTCGAACGGGTCGGCGTCAAGGCCGAAAAACTGCACTGCCGCGCGCACGCAATCCGGTTTCTCCACCGGCGGGATTTGCCCGCGCAAGCGTAAAGCCGCGCCAAAGAGCGTGGCAAAGCTGGACAAACTTTCGCTCATCAAAACGCTCAGACGCTCGCCCGACATCGAAGCCTGGATATACAGACGGCGCAAACGTAAAAGCCGGCTACGGAGTTCGTATTCGGTCTGATGGCGCAGCATTTCGTCCGTAATATGCAGCGTCTCAAAAGGGTCATGGCCGTACAAGACGACGCGGGCTTGCTCCATTTGGTGAAACTCAATGGGAAACACATCCGCCGCGTTTTGCAACTCTTCCCAAGTAAAGTAAACCGGCATTGGATGGCCCAAACGATGCCACTCGCGCATGGGCGCGTGTGACGCGCGCAAATCGGCGGGCGCGATTTTGTAGAGCGCAATGAGCAAATTGTAATCCGAACGCAGCTCCAGGTAATCGCCAGCCGCCGCCGAACCATACACCGTTACCGACGCCAGATTATCACCGTGCGCCTCGCGTAAATCCGCCAGCAAATCGTTCAAAGCTGCTCTTACTACAGTTTTCGTTGACATAATTTCCGTGAATTGTGAATCGTAAATCGTGACCAGAGATGGTTTTTCTAATCACGGTTTACGGTTCACGATTTACGCTCCCACTACCAATCGCCGCCGCCGCCGCCGCCGCCGGCATCGCCGCCGCCGCCGCTAAAGCCGCCCCAATCGCCGCCGCCCCAGTCGCTGCCGCCGCCTGAATCACCGCCGCCGCCCCAGCCACCGCCGAGTATTATCGGCACCGCCCAGCTGCCGCCCCGGTCTTGCGTCGCATTGCGCCCGTTACCGCCGAAGCCGCCGCCGCCCCAGCCGGAACTGCCGCCGCCGCTCTTACGGCTTATCAGGAATAGTATTATCAGGATGATAAGCAGAATCACAAGGCATCCGCAAAGCCGTCCAAGGCTAACGCCGCCCGTCTGCGATGTTGGGCGAGCCGGCGTTTGGCGCACATACTGTTGGTCTAAACCTTCGACGTTAAAGCCGCGTTTGCGCGCCATCTCGCCCACAAACGCCTGGGCCGTGCCGCCAGCCGCTTCGCTATAACGCCCTTGCCGCAACAACGGCACGAGATATTGGCGTTGAATTTGCGCTACTACGCTGTCGGGCAAATCGCCTTCGAGATGACGGCTGACCTGTGTGAAATACTTGCGGTCATTCACCGCTATCAGCGTCAATAAACCGGGCCGCGCGGCCTGTCCGTCGCGCCCGTCCGTGCCAATGCCCCAGCCGCGCATGAGGGCCAGAGAGTATTCAAAAATCTCTGGCCCGTTGGTTGAACTGACCGTTACGACGGCGTATTCGATGCCCTGTTTATCGGCCAGGTTTTTCAATATGTTGGCGAGTTTCTGCTCGGTGGCGTCATCAATGACGTTGGCGAAATCGCCTACCGGCGTCACCTTACCCGCCGCGTCACGCGGAATCGGCAAAGGCGCGGGCGTCGTCGTTTGCGCCACTACGAATTGCCCCGTCAGTAAAAGACAGACGAAAGCGAAGCTTGCCAGCCAACCTAAAATGCTTGTTTTTGTATGCAACGGCGACATCATAACAATTTGCCAACCCTCATGCCAAACGCAAAATCAATGCTCTAACAATCGGTGCAGCGCATAAAAGAGCGCGACGCCTACAAAAACGATAACCGAGACCAAAGGGTTCCGTTCTTCTTTGTGGTTCACTTCCGGTATCAAATCGCTCGCCGCAACGTACAAAGTGACGCCCGCCGAAAAGGGCAAAGCATACATCACGACGCGCGGAAAGGCTGTGTGTAAAAAACTTACACTGAAGACGCCGATAAACGTCGCCGCCCCAATCGCCAATGTCGCCCAACGCGCCGCGCTTTCGCTGCGTCCCGCCGCGAGCATGATTGATGCGCCGGTAAAGCCTTCCGGTAACTTGTGTAGCAAAATGGCGATGAAAATCAGCAACCCAACGCGAAAATCAACCTGAAACGCCGCCCCGATGGATACGCCGTCGAAGAAAGTGTGAATCATCAGCCCGCCAATCGCCGCATAACCCGCCGATGGCTTCAACAAGGCTTCGGTGTGAGTCTCTTCGCCGAAATGAAAATGCGGCGCAAGGGTGTGTTCAAAAAACTGTACCAGTAAGTAACCACCGAGCAGCAACGTCATCGGCGCAACTAAAGTATCTTCGCCACGCGCCGGCCCCGCCGACCACAAGTTGACCGACGCCGGCACGACTTCGAGAAAAATCGCGGCCAGCATAAAACCGGCCCCTAACGCCACCAGATAGTGTAAAAATTTCGGATTGCGACGTTGCGAGGTGGCCGAGACCAAAAGCATTCCACCCGCTACGTTCGCCAGGGCCGCCAAGGTCCCGAATAATAATAAACCGCTCCAACTTAACATTTTCGTCCAGAAATCTCTCTGTTTGATTGAATTATTGCCACAATAACCAGCCCGCACTATACACGACACGACCTTTTGCCGCTACGAGTGACACTTAAAAACCTCTTGCCTACCAAACATATTGTGGAATGTTTTAACACTAGCGGAAGATGTGGTAATTAGCTCTTAAAAGGCCGCCCAATCTCCGCTTATGATACCGCAAACCATTGATGAAACAAGTAATTAGCGGGTTAAAAAAAGTTGATTTTCTTCTTGACAGGGGCCAAGAAGCCAGCTTACTATGCCCCAGCCACAAGTGGATTCAAGTGGGCAAAAGTGGATTTTAGTGAGCAGTTTGAACCCGTTAGGTGAAAGTAATACTAGAGCTAAAATCTCAAGTTGGTTATCAAGGACACCTTACGCACGCATTCCCCCGACGCGCGCCAGAATCTCCCCATCATGTTGAGATGAATTTACACAACCAATTCTAAAGGCGCAGCCTTTGACCGCCGAAGACGAAGCCGCGCTCACCCGCTATGGAATTTGAGTTTTCCACCTGTGGAAAACTTCGGTGGAAAACCAAATGCGCGAATATAAACATTTACCTTGCTCTTTGCAGCTTCGCGCCGGACAGCAACCATGAACGGCGACCACGATGACCAAAAACCGCTCCATCGTTCAGTTTTACTGGCAGAAACGCTGGGCTTCCTGGCGCCCTCACGCGGCGGGCTATTCGTGGACGGCACGCTTGGGTTAGGCGGACACAGCGAAGCGATTTTGACAAATTCCCCAAACGCCCGCGTGCTTGGTTTTGACCGCGACAGGGCGGCCTTGGCGTTGGCAAGCGAACGGCTGGCGCGTTTCGGTGAACGGTTTCGCGCCGTCCATGCCAATTTCAGCGATTTGCCGCAAGTGTTTGAGGAATTAGAGTTGTCGCCTGTGGCGGGCGTACTGGTGGATTTGGGCGTTTCGTCCTTGCAGTTAGACGACGCGCAACGCGGTTTCAGTTTTCGCTTCGACGCGCCGTTGGATATGCGTCTGGATGGCGGCGGCGCGGACGAGACGGCGGCAGAATTGCTGGCGCGGCTGCCCGAAGCCGAGATTGCCCGCTTGATATTTGTATATGGCGAGGAACGGCGTTCGCGCCCTATTGCCCGCCGCATCGTGGCGCGACGCGAAGCGGGACGCCCCGTGCAGACGACGAAGGAATTGGCCGATTTAGTGTTTGGCGTTATCCGGCCCACCCGACGCGACGCGATTCATCCGGCCACACGCACTTTTCAGGCTCTGCGGATTGCCGTCAACGGCGAACTGGCAAGCCTCGAAACATTTATTCCGGCGGCGTTAGAGAGGCTTGCGCCGGATGGCCGTTTCGTAGCGATTAGCTTTCATTCGCTGGAAGACCGCATCGTCAAGCACGCGCTGCGTCGTTACGCCGGCCAATGCGAATGCCCGCCGCGTTTGCCAATTTGCGTTTGCGGGGCGCGCCAGACAGTGGAAATTTTAACGCGCCGGCCCGTCACGCCGGAAGCAGCGGAAAGCGCGGACAACCCCCGCGCACGGAGCGCAAAGCTCAGAGCTTGCCGTCGTTTGTAACTAGATGGTTCAAAGTTCAAAGTTCAAAGTTCAAAGCAAAGCGGTATGCTTTCCAATGAAATAACTTTGACAATGAATGGGGAATGTTACTTCTGCCCACTTACATCAGCCAAAATAATAAGGAGTACCGAATTATGCAGAAAACACTACGAAGATTGCCGACCACTAACCGTAACACCGCGCTGCGCTTTGAGCGCAACCGCGCTGTGCTGCGCCGTCTGGCATTCTACACGGTATGCGGCGTAATTCTCTCCGGCGGCTTCTTATTTGCGGCCTGGCAACACGCTGCCGCGACCCGTTACGGCTACGATTTAGAGCAACTGCGCCAGCAACGGGCGAAAATAGAAGACCGGCAGCGACAGTTACAAGAAACCCGCGAACGCATGGTTTCGTTGTCGCAATTGGAAATCAACCCGCTGGCCGCCGGCCTCCAGGCGATGCAAGGTTCGCAGATTGAAATGGCGCAAAAGGGCGTCCGGCCTCTCAGCCACAAAGCGCCGAACGGCCCGATTAACACCGGCAGACAGCAGTAGGCAGCAGACAGTTAAGCGGGCGAGTAAAAGTTATGTTGGATAATAAAAGTTAGAGTTACGCCTTGAGGCGTGAGTTTGACGCCGCCCGGCACGCCTCAAGGCGTAACTCTAACCGCCGGAACACTTTTGCTCACCTGCTTAGTTATTTCTTCCGGTAAGCCAGTTTATTAAAAAGTCAAAGTTGTTGCGAACAAGCATTTAACTTTGAACTTGAAACTTTGAACTTGAAACTTTGAACTACCGGCTAAAGAGGTGAAAGATGCGCTCTAACAAAGTTCACAAAAAAACTGACAGCGCGGGGCAATCGGCCCGCCGCGCTCGTTTTGTCGTAACATTATTGGCTCTGTGGACTTTGGTGGTGGTGGGTAAACTCTTTTATGTGCAGGTTTGGCAGTTTTCTTTCCTGAGCGGTTACGCCGCCGACCAACAAGAATCAAGCTTTCAAACCTTTGCCACGCGGGGCCGGCTGCTAGACCGGCGCGGACGCGAACTGGCCCGCAGTATTCCGTCACAATCGTTTTACGCCGAACCGCGCGCCATCAAAGACGTAATGAGCGCGGCGCAGCAATTGGCCCCTTTGCTCAACCAACCTGAAGCCGAACTGTTTGGCAAACTAAGCCGCGCCAAAGAGTCAAAAAAAGGCTTTCTGATGCTGGCGCGGCGCGTGGACGACGCCACCGCCAAACGCATCACTGCGTTGAAAATAAAGGGCATCGCCGCGCAGACGGAAAGTAAACGCATTTACCCCAACGGCCCGCTGGCGGCGCACATCTTGGGCTTTGTCGGGATGGAAGGCAACGGTCAGGCCGGCCTGGAAAGCGCGTCCAACAAATTCTTGCAGGGCGAACCAAGCCAGGTGCGCCTGGAAAAAGACGGGCTGGGCCACATTTACGAACGTTGGGAAACCGACGCCGAAGCGGGCCGTTCATTGGTCTTGACGGTTGACACAGCCATCCAACATCGTGTGGAGAAAACGCTGGCCGAAGCGGTGGCGCGCACCAACGCTAAATCGGGCATGGTTGTCGCTTTGGAACCGCGCACCGGCGAAATCCTCGCGCTGGCGAACGTGCCGACCTTTGACCCAAATCAGCCTTTCGCTCTCTCTGAAAATGGCGACGCCTCTCAACAGAAACTTGTAAATCAAGCGTTACAGTATGTTTACGAACCCGGCTCGACTTTCAAAGTAGTGGCTTATTCCGGCGCGATTGAGGAAGGTTTGACCAACCCCGACGAGAAACTTCAATGCGGCGGCGTGACCAAAATCGGCAGCCATGAGTTCAAAGATGAAAATGCCAAAGGCGTTTTGAGCGTCGCCGACGCGCTGGCGAAATCCAGCAACCAAGCGGCGATAACGCTGGGCCGGCGTCTGGGGCCGGGGAAAATGTACGATTACATCAAACGCTTCGGCTTTGGCAATCGCACCGGCATCGAATTAGGCGGCGAAAGCCGGGGCATTTTACGCGAGTTGAAACAATGGTCAGGTGATTCTATCGGTTCGCTTTCCATCGGGCAGGAAATCGGCATTACGCCCGTGCAACTCGCTGCCGCTTATGCCGCCATCGCCAACGACGGCGTGCGCGTGACGCCACATCTTATCCGCGAAGTTCGTTCGTCTGCCGGCACTGTGATGGCCCAGACGCAACCGGAAACGCGCCGCGTCGTGAGCCAAAAAACCGCCACCACTTTGCGCCGGATGCTGGAAGGCGTCACTTTGCGCGGCACGGCTAAATTGGCGCAGATGACCAACTACACGGCAGCCGGCAAAACCGGCACAGCGCAAAAATTTGACGAGAAATTGCACGCCTACTCAAAAACGCGCCACATCGCTTCCTTTGTCGGCTTTGCGCCGGCGGAAAATCCGGCGATAGTTATCGTGGTGGTGATTGATGAGCCGCGCGGAGCAGATCACGGCGGACAAGTGGCGGCCCCGATTTTCCGCGAATTGGCGGAGCAGATTTTGCCGCTTATGACCGTCGCGCCCAATGCGGCTTCTAAGTTGCAAGGCCAGCCGGCGCAGTTCACAGAACTGAAACGCGACCAAGACACGCCGGCCCCGCAACCGCAACCCAGCAAACCGACGGGCCTCAGCGAAAAGCCTCTGGCCGACGGCACGGGCCGCGTGGTGCGCGCGCCAGGCACCAAAAATGGTTTCATCATGCCCGACCTGCGCGGCAAAAGCTTGGCAGAAGTCACGCAAATATGTGCGCAACTTGGACTTGACGTTGAAATGAACGGGCAAGGCCGCGCCCGCAACCAATTGCCGCAACCCGGCGCGGAAGTGAAAGTCGGCCAAGCCGTCAAAGTGGATTTTGGCTTTTAGTTCAGAGTTACGCCTTCAGGCGTGATTTGCCGGACAACTGCTCACGACGCGAAGGCGTAACTCTGAAATCTTCGCAAATATGAATATCCAGACCGCAGTTGAGTTTATGAGCGCGGATGCGAACGGCGTCCGCGCTGAACTGCTGTCTGCGGACATTGCGGGCTTTGCCATTGATTCGCGTGATTTAGCGGCGGGCCAGTTATTTTTCGCGCTTTCGGCCCCGGATTATCTCGCCAACGGTTTCAACGGCGACGATTTCAACGACGCGCATCAATTTATTCCTTCGGCTTTGGAAAAGGGCGCGCTTGCCGTCGTTGCCAAAGCGGGGCGCGTGGCCGGTGATGAAACTTTAAGGCCCTATCGTGACCGCCTTTTATTGGTTGATGATTGCATCGCGGCCTTGCAGCGTTTGGCGGCGGGCGTCTATCGGCAATGGCAGCGGCCCGTTGTCGCAATCACCGGCAGCGCGGGCAAGACAACCACTAAAGAGTTGGCGGCGCACATTTTAACCGCCGGCGGGCGGCGCGTCTTACGCAACGAAAAGAATTACAACAACGGCTTGGGCCATCCACTGACGGTTTTACGCTTGGTAGGTAACGAAGAAAATTACGACCTGGCGGTGCTGGAAATGGGTATCTCTACCCAGATGAGCGAGTTACAGCGTCTCTGCCGCATTACGCCGCCGGATATTGGCGTCGAACTAATTGTCGCGCCGGTGCATCTGGAACATTTCGGCACGGTGGAACGCATCGCCGAATTCAAGGCTGAACTCGTGGAAAACATGAAGCCGGGCGCAACCGCCGTGCTGAACGCCGACGACCCCCTCGTCGCCGCCATGAGTTCGCGCCATGCGGGGCCAAACGTCACATTTGGTTTGGAGCAACCCGCCGACATAACCGCGACGGATATTGACGCCTCGCGTTTCGGCGTCAACCGTTTTGTCTTAGTCACGCCGAAGGGCCGCGCACAGGTCGAAATGCCTCTGCCGGGCCGCCACAATTTAATGAACGCGCTGGCCGCCGCAACAGTGGCGCATTGCCTGGAAATGTCGCCAGAAGCCATCGCCGAAGCCCTGCGAACTGTTGCGCCGCCGCCGATGCGCGGCGAGATTTTGCGTTTCGCCGCAGGTTTTACCTTGATTGACGACTCATACAATTGCAACCCGCGTTCACTCGTCAGCATGGCGCAGACTTTGGCCGAAGGCGCGACCAACGGACAACGCCGTTTCATCGTGGCCGGCGAGATGCTCGAATTAGGCGCGGAAGCCGCCGCCATGCACCGCGAAACGGGCCGCGCCATTGCGCGTCTGGGCATTAACAAACTTTGGGGCGTGCGCGGTATGGCGCAAGAAATCCTGGCGGGCGCGGGTGAAGAAGGACTAAGCGACACACAGTTTTTCACCAACTCTGACGAAGCCGCCGCCGCTTTGCTCAAAGAATTACAAGCCGGCGATTTGGTTTTAATAAAAGGTTCACGCGGCGTGCAGACAGACCGCGTGGTCAAGGCGGTCAAGGATAAATTTCCGCTTTCGGATGTCTGATGTTTGCTTGGATAAGATGGCGCAGCCGCCAAAAGTCAGTACCCGAAGCGGTAGCGACGGGGCGGGATGTAACCTGAAGTCATGTAAAGTTGAGACCCGTCGCTACCGCTTCCGGTACTGACCTGAAAGGCCGGCGCAGCCGCCAAAATCTAACGATGCTCTATAAACTACTCTACGAAATGCTTTTCAAAGCCTACGAGAACCAGAGCGAATCTGTGTTTATCAAGGCTTTGAACGTCTTTCAGTACGTCACTTTCCGCACGGCTTACGCGACAGTGACGGCGTTGTTTATCTCGTGGCTGTTCGGCGGCAAAGTTATCAAAAAGCTGCGCGAGATGAAGTACGGCCAGGAAATCCGCGAAGAAGGCCCCGAATCGCACCAAGCCAAAAAAGGCACGCCAACAATGGGCGGCGTCCTGATTATCTGTTCGGTTTTGCTTTCGACCCTTTTATGGGCGCGGCTCAATGGCCCTTATAAACTTTACATTTGGATGACGCTTGCCGGCACGTTGCTCTTTGCCGCCGTCGGATTCGCCGACGACTACATCAAAATCGTCAAAAAACGCAGCCTCGGATTGACCGGCAAGCAGAAACTAATCTCGCAGTTCGTTATCGCGCTCGGCATTTGGGCCGTGTTATATTTCACCAATTCTTATTCGTGGAACCTTAGCATCCCCTTTTTGAAAGCCACCGCCGAAGCAAATCCGGCCATCAGCATTAGCTACATCGGCCCGTTTGTTTATGTAATTTTCATTTTGGTTTATCTGTTGGGCATGACCAACGCTGTCAACCTGACCGATGGCCTTGACGGGCTGGCAACGGGTGTCACGCTGATAGCCGTTGCCGCTTTAACCGGCGTGACTTACGTTTCCGGCGACGCGCGTTGGGCCGCTTATTTAGACTTGGCGCACCGGCCCGAAGCAGCGGAACTGACGGTATTTTGCGGAGCGTTAGTCGGCGCATCACTTGGTTTTTTGTGGTACAACGCGCCGCCCGCCGAAGTCTTTATGGGCGATGTGGGAAGTTTGGGCATCGGCGGGGCCATCGGCATCGTGGCGGTTCTGACCAAACAGGAATTTTTAATGGTCATCATCGGCGGCGTCTTTATTATTGAGGCTCTCTCGGTAATGACGCAGGTGTCTTACTTCAAATTCACCAAACGCACCACCGGCACGGGCAAACGCATCTTCAAAATGTCGCCCCTGCACCATCATTTTGAGGTCAGCGGCTGGAAAGAAACCAAAGTTGTCTTCCGTTTCCTGATTCTGGCTATCTTATTTGCGTTGTTAGGCTTATCAACTTTGAAATTACGGTAACCTGTTAAGATTTGAAATTTGAGATTTCAGATTTGAAATGGTTCTACCAGGAATTGTACGGAATACCGCAGCGCGG
>JAYVJN010000560.1:0-20297 GCA_043769325.1 Acidobacteriota bacterium | reverse complement strand
TGCCGGCAGAAGCGCGCTAAACGATAAAGACCTGCTCAACCGGAATAACTTTCTGGAAACGCCGCGCCTGATGCCCCGTATCAGCTATAAGTTTCAGCACGGTGCCGGCGGGCATCAAATTGATTGCACCGCTTGTCACGTCAACATTACGCGACAGCAGGTTATCAGCAGTGCCAATCCCGATGTGCCGGTAACTTCTTGCGCGGCTTGCCATATGACCGCCGCGAGCGGGAGTCCTATCGCCATCGGCGAGGCCAAACTTTATCTGGATGTAGAGATGGACCGTCGCAAAAGCAACCTGCAATACGTCTGTATTGCTTGCCACACGCCGGACACCGGCAAAAATCCGCCGCCTGACAGCCATTACGCCGTCTTGGGCCGCAGCCGGTTTTAGTTGATTAAGTAATCGGCCACAAATAGATTAACCTGACAAAATAAAGTAACTTATAGAAAACCAACGTCGTTACTTCTTCTTGTCACGGTTTACTATTTACGATTTACTACTTAGGAGCATTTGCCGTGCGCGATTCGCAAACACCAAACAAAACCGCCCAACGCCAGCGCGCCTTGTCGCTGCTAGTTGTTCTGTTGGGCGCGTTAGGGTTGATTTTCATTGCCACATCGGGCCGCCGTGTGACGGCTGAAGACGTTAAACTCGCGTCTGCCGCGCCGGTTTTGGTGGAACACGAGGCTGTTCCCGTGCAGACGCCGCCTAAGTTGCCGCAGATTCCCACGAATATTCCGACGGTTCCGGTGCCGGACGCCAAGCCCAAAAAGGTCATGGGACGATTTTCGCATACCAGCCCCGGCGACCATAGTTTCGGGCGCATCGGTAGTTGCAGCAGTTGTCACGCCCGCGCCGGTCTAACGGGCGGCACGCTGCCGGGCCACCGTTCGTGCGATAAATGCCACAATTTCGCTGAATTAACGCAGACTTCCGGCCCTTCGTTTTGCGGCGTCTGCCACACGGTCGCGCCGGCGGTCAAGAGCGTGCGCAACATTCGCAGCTTCAACTCACTCTTTGACCATCAAAGCCATCGCGGGAACGATTGCACGGCCTGTCATAAAGCCGCCGGCGCCAAGCAGACGATTCCGGTCTCTAATGCCAGCGTGCACGGGCTTTGTTACACTTGCCACACGGCGGGCAGCAAAATCGGCGATTGCAGCGAGTGTCACCGTCCGGGCCGGCCCGGTGGTTGGAACGCTTCGACGGCCTCGCCTGCATATGGACTTTCTTTTGCCCATAATGAACATGGTTCGCGCCAAAGGCTGGGCTGTAACGATTGCCACACCATCTTACGGCGCGGCGGCAGCAACGATATTAGCTCGATTGACGCCAAGCAGCACTTTCCTGACAAAGATAAAAACTGCTCCAGTTGCCACAACGATAAACCGACTTTCGGCGAGAAAGACTTTGGCGATTGTAAAAAATGTCATAGCGGCAAAACTTTCGGGTAAACGGGTAGTTCAATGTTTCTTGGTAAGTGGAAAAGATGCGCGTTGGTTCAGAATTATCGAAAAAGATTGAGGCGACTCTGAAAGCGTTTGTCGAAGATTCCGAACCTTATATTTTGAACTTTGAAAAACCGATAGACTTGCGAAAATTAGCGGGCGAGTTGAATTTTCTTCCGATGTCGCTCAATTTCTCAGCTTGTTACGCAATTCGTCCCGACGGTGAAATTGTTGTCATAGATTTTGACGAAGACGCGCCGTATAAATTACATCCTGAAAACGACCCGCGCATTTGCCGCTTGGTTTTGTGTCAAGGCGCAAAGAAATTTCCAGAGTTGAGCGAACTTGTGCTGACTCGTCCGCTTGATGCCGAAGATTGTTTGTCTTGTGGTGGAACAGGCATCGAGCCGATGAATATAAAACTTGGCTTCGACGAGCAAAGAATTGTGTGTTGGTGCGGCGGTTTAGGTTGGTTGCCGAAAGCGGAAAGGCAACTAAAGATACAGACAGATCGAACAAGTTATTCGACGTGAGGCGGGAACCGCGACTTTCTTACCACCCTGTCTTTTTACTTCCGGCTTGCGTGTAGGCCGTTCCCGCCCACGTCAACGCCGGCGTTCAATGCTTTCTTTGTTGCCACCATTTTGTGCTAAGATTGTAAAGAGTTGAGCCAATCCCAGCCTATACGAAACGATGCGATTGACTGAGGTAATTTGGAAAGATTATTACGTTGACAAGATTGAAGTCAAACACGGCGTTTTTACTGATGAAGTTGAAGAAGTCCTTTTCAGTAAACCACACATCCGCCGCGTCCAAAAAGGTCACCTCAAAGGCGAGGATTTATACACCGCTTATGGGCAAACCAACGCAGGACGCTATTTGATTGTATTTTTTATTCGTAAAGGAATAGCCGCATTACCAATCTCGGCGCGAGATATGACGGATTCTGAAGAAAGATATTATGACCGACAAGCCGAAAGTAATTGACCCGATTCCCGAAGAATTTGCTTCTTACGAAGAAGCGGCAGAGTTTTGGGACACGCACGACACAACCGATTATCCAGAGAGTTTTGAAACCGTTTCTGTGCAGGCGGAGCTAAAAAGCCGGCGGTTTGAAGTTGAAATTGACGCAGACTTAATGTCTGCGTTGTCGAAGCAAGCGCACACTCGCGGCGTGAAAGTTAGCCGTCTTGTGAGCGAAATGTTGCGGGAGAAAGTGCGTCCGGCAGCGTAGAGCCTGACAAATCACGGCGGCATCGCGCCAATTCAATGGACGTGAGGGCGAAACAGCGACTTTCTTATCAACAGGCTTTGCTACCCTTTGCTTGTGTGATGGCGGTTTCGCCCCATGTCAACGCCGGCGTTCAATGTTTCAAGTTCAAGGTTCAAAGTTAAATGTTGACGCTGCAATAGCCTTGAAATTTCAATCAACCTGAATATTTTGCTCGCCTACTTATTTTGTATGCAACCTCTGGCTGCGCCGTCCCGTCTTATGCGCCGGAAAACTTTCTGCTTTCCGCTAAGGCAATTGACAACGCTGACGTGCGTCTCTATTCTTAGCCGCGCTGCGACGCGCTAAAATTTGGCAAGCCGGCGCGTCCGTCGGCTGTGTAACTTCTAAAACCGCAAGCAAGGATTTTGAACATGAAACTTACAATTTTACTGACTGCCGTTATCGGCTTTGTTATGCTGACTTTCGGGTGCAGCGCGCTGCAACCCAAGAATATGTCTTCGGCGATGAAGAACACCGCGTCGCTCAATGCCGTCGAAGACCCGGCCACTGCGCCGGGCGCGCACACTGCCGACGGTAAGCCTTTGAAATTCAAGGATACCGCGCAACCCGCCCAGCCGCTCATTTTGGCTTGGGACGGCGAGGGCGAAGGCAAAAAGCTGAAGGCCGATGCCGCTTTCGACCACACCAAACACTCTACTGACGCGAAATACAGCGAAGACGGCAAGCGCGTCGTGGGTTGCGCTGAGTGCCATCACACCGACCAACCGGCTGCGCCGAAAGGCTCTGAATACCTGAAAAAATTCGAGCGCGATAAAACTTTAACCGCCGAAAACGTGAAAGACAAGGCCGTTTCAACTTGCCGCGCCTGTCACTTGCGTTCGGCTGACGAACCAACCGACGAATATCCGCCGTCCAGCATTGAATATCCGAAAACCGCCGGCAAAACCGCCAGCAAAGACAAGATTGATAACGAAGATGGTTATCACTTGAACTGCAACACTTGTCACGACCAGGCGCGTAAACGCACCGGCGAACCCAAAGCCGGGCCGAAACTGCCGCAAAAGTGCGCCGATTGCCACACCAAGTAAACGCTTGTAAGCAAGCGGTTCCAGGTTTCAAGTTCAAGGCTGACGCCGCAACAGCTTTGCGAGCGCGCTAAACCGGAAACCTTTTGCTTATCTGCAAAGCTGCTTTTTCTGGTATTTGGCATTTGCTATCTGAAATCCGGCAAATACAAGCAAACTTAATATACAAACCGGAGTCGGGCCGAAGGATAAGATGCCGTCGGCCCGCTTCGGTTTTGTCATTTTCGCCGCCTCGCATTAGAATAACTTTATGAAGAAATTTGCTTTGATATTAACGCTCATCTCTGCCGCCTTGCTCTTGGCGGCTTGTGGCGCGAACCCCGCGCCAGCCACGCAAGCGCCGCCGTCCAACAACAACGCGGCCTCCGTCAAACCGCCAACCAACGCTGACGGTAAAAGCCCGATGTTGGCTTCGGGACACGGCGACCCGCCGCCCACAAACACGCCTGGCGCAACCCAACCGCCCGCCGCTAACAGTGCCGAAGAGGACGCAGTTGTGCCGAAACCCTTGCAGGAAAAGGTCAAACAGGCCGAAACCAAAGCCAAAGCCGCTAACGCCGCGCCTGCTGACAAAATAGCTGCCACCAAAGTTCTCATCGAACGCGGCAATATCTTTTACGAAGCGGGCCAGCCGCGCCTTTACAAATACGCCTTGCGCGATTTTCGTCTGGCGGTCAAATTTGACCCGACCAATGCCGAGGCAGCCGGCAAGCGCGACCAGATTGTGCAAATTTACAAAAGCCTGAACCGTCCCGTGCCAGACTTAGGCAACGAACAGTAAAATAGCGGCAGAAACGCGCACGTTAGTAAGCGTGTCCTGATTGCCGTGTGAAATTGCAGATACCAGAGGTTAATTCCAGGTAATGAAACGAGTTTACTTAGCCGGTTCGGTGCGGACGCCCATCGGAAAATTCGGCGGCGCGTTGGCGCACTTGACGGCGGCGGATTTAGGCGTCACGGCGGGAACGGAGGCTTTGCGTCGCGCCAATGTTGCGCCGGAACAGATTACGGAAGGCATTTGGGGCTGTGCGCGGCAAGCCGGCGGCGGGCCGAACGTGGGCCGGCAAATTACTTATCGTGTGGGCGTGCCGCCCACCGCGCCGGCTTACACCGTCAATCAGGCGTGCGGTTCAGGGTTGAAGGCGATAATACTGGCCGCGCAGGAAATCATGCTGGGCCGCGCCGACATAATTCTCGCCGGTGGCACGGAGAGTATGTCCCGCGTGCCTTATTTTGCCGAGGGAGCGCGATGGGGGGCGCGTATGGGCCACGCCGAGTTGGTGGACGGGATGTACCGCGACGGTTTCAACGACCCGCTTTCCGGCCTCATCATGGGGCAGACGGCGGAAAATCTCGCCAAACAGTATGACATCAGCCGCACGGAACAGGACGAATTCGCGCTTCGTTCGCAGCAACGCGCCGAAGCCGCGATTACTTCGGGCCGTTTTGCCGCTGAAATTTTGCCTTTGGAAATCACGGGCAAGAAGGGCAGCGTCACCTTTGTGCAAGACGAACACGCGCGGTTGGGCGCGACGATGGCAAATCTGACCAAACTGCCGCCGGTTTTTTATCGGGACGGCACGGTCACTGCGGGAAATTCTTCCGGCATCACGGACGGCGCGGCGGCGTTGGTAGTATTGAGCGAACAGGGTTTAGCCGCGACGGGCGCACAGGCTGAGGCTGCTATCGTAGATTACGAAATTACCGGCGTCGCGCCTGAAATCATGGGTATTGGCCCCGTGCCGGCGGTGCGCAATCTGTTGGCGCGTAACAGCTTGACGCTGGCAGACATTGATTTAATCGAATTGAACGAAGCCTTTGCCGCGCAAGTTATTGCGTGTGACCGCGATTTGGGCTTTGACGCGGATAAACTAAACGTCAACGGCGGCTCCATCGCCATCGGGCATCCCATCGGTTGCACCGGCGTCCGCATCACGGTTACGCTCTTGCACGAGATGAAGAAACGCAATGCGCGCTATGGTTTAGCCACACTCTGCGTGAGCGGTGGAATGGGGCTGGCGTTGTTGGTTGAGCGCGTGTAAAAGCGTTATTTTCCTTGTCCGGCTAACACTTTTCGCTCAAGGGCGTCTTTGTGAGAGGTAAGAGGTTGATGATTGACAAAAAGCTAGGGTTGATTTTGCTGGCGGCATTAGTGGCGTTTGGTTGCGACGCTTGCCAGCCGAAACAGAACGCCAACGCGCCGGAGGCAAATGCCAACGCGGTTATTGCGACGGTTGAAACGCCGCCGTTTCAGACCAAAGAGCCAGCGCAATATCAAGCGATGGTAGTAATTACAACTTCGTTTGTGGGCAATCAGAATGCGCCGTTGGGGCCGCCTTTGGGCAGCGTCGCGCAATTTATCGCCCGCGACGGCGACAAGCGACGGTTGGAGTACGATTTTTTGCCCGGCGTGCGGGTGGCGATTTTGACCAAGCCGGAAGGCGAGTTTTTGCTCTTTCCGGCAGAGAAAATCTACGCCGCAGTAAAGCCGGAAAAGTCTCAAGCGGACAAAACGCCGGCGGGCGAGGAATCGCTGGAAGACTTCTCGCCGGAGAAATTGCTCAACCCGCAATTGCCCGGCGCAAAGTATGAGAAGTTGGGCGCGGAGACGGTCAACGGGCGCATGACGACCAAATATCGCAATGTGATAACTGTCAACAGCGACGGTAAAGCCAATGTTAATGAGACTTTAATCTGGGTGGACGACGCGCTCGGCATCCCCGTTAAAGAAGAAAGCACCTCAGAGCGCGAAGGCACGCGGCGCGTTTTGGAATACCGCGACATCAAGACAGTCGTTGAAGCCACGCTCTTTGACATCCCCGCCGGTTATCGCCAGGTCTCGCAAACTGAGTTGCAACGCCGCGTCAGCCCGCGCTCCGCCAATCTGAGCGGGCGCGACCGCGATGAGCAGCCGCACGACGAGACGCACCTAAAACCTTAGTTTCAAGTTCCAGGTTCAAGGTTCAAAGTTCCAGGTTCAAAGTTCAAAAGAACAGTTAATTTCTACCCGGCACCTGGAACTTTGAACTTTGAACCTGGAACTTGGAACTTTGAACCCCATCTTTAGCAACCGCGCCCGCCTTGCGGCGCATCCGAAGCGTGGCGTTTGAAATGCCGCACGAGTTTAGCGATGTGAAAGGTTAATCGTAAAGTGAAACGTAAATTTATCATTGGTTTGATGTTAGGGCTGTTGTTGGCGGGTTTGCCGCTTGACGGCCTGGCGCAAAAACGCGCGAAAAAACGCAAAGCAACCAGCAAAACGAGAACGGTAAAGGCTCCACCGGCGATTAGAATTGATGCGACCCCCGAAGAACCGCCGCCGACAGTGGAATCGCCAACCATCAAAGTCGTCCCCGCTTCGGCAGAGACAATTGCGGCGCGAAGTTCTTTGTTAGCGGCATTACCGGCGTCTGACGCGGTGGCCTTTGTAGATGTCAAGCGCATCCTGAACGACGCGCTGCCCGTTATTTTGGCGAGCGACCCAAAACGTCTGGCGCAGGTTCACGCGCAGCTTGATAAGTTCAAGCAGCAGACCAGTTTAGACCCGCGCCAATTTGAAAACATTGCCGTCGGGTTGCGTCTGACACCCAACGCCGGCGGGTTTGACGCCAAGCCTGTGGCGTTAGTGCGCGGGGCGTTTAAGGCCGGCGCGCTCATTGCCGCCGGACGCTTTGCCGCCAAAAGCCGTCAGGAGGAGTACAAGGGTAAGCAGGTTTTTCTCTTTGACATCGGCGACGCGCTCAAAGATATTCCGTTTCTTAACAGTTTGAGCAAAGATTTGGCGGTCACGGAACTGAGCGAGGACACCTTGGTTTTGGGCGATATGGCGACAGTGAAAGAGGTTTTGGACGCCAACGGCGACGGGCCTCGCGCCAGCAGCGAATTGGTGGCTATGGCAACACGCAACCCAAACGCGCTCATTGGTTTAGGCGTTAATGTGCCGGCGGGCGCGATTGGCAAAAGCTTTGACCTCGACGTGGAAAATGACGAAATCGGCAAGACCGTCAACGCCATTCGCCAAGCGGCGGTCAACCTGAGTTTACAAGAAAGCGGCGCGGAGATAGCCATTGCCGCCCGCACGGACAAAGAGGCCGAAGCCAAGAATTTGACCGATACGCTTAACGCGCTCAAACAATTCGCCGGTTTAGCCCTTGGTGGCTTAAAGCCTGACCAACAAAAGTTGGCGACAAACGCGCTGGAAACTCTGAAAGTGGCGCAAAACGGTAACGAAATGCAGGTTTCACTGGGAATCAGCCGCAACGATTTTCCGGCCCTGCTTGGACTTCTAAAATAAGGAATAAGGAAATATGTTGAAGAAACTTTACTCTGCCTTTGTGCTGGTAACTCTGCTCTGCGCCGCCTCGCTGCTGGCGGTGGCGCGTCCGGCTGACCGTCAATTATTGGCGCAATTGCCGCCGGCGGATGTCATCGCGGCGATTGATTTGCAACGTCTGCAAAGCGATACAATACCCGCGTTCAGCAATCTCGACCAAAACCTGGCGACGCAACTTAACCGCGCCATGGAAGATTTTCAACGCGAAACCGGCATTGACCCGCGTGTCTTTGAGCAAGCCGCCGTCGGGTTTCGCTACAAAGGGGCCGCCGGGCCGGAACAGTTTGTGCTGTTATTGCAAGGCCGTTTCAACGCGGCTGACCTAATCGAAACGGGTTTTGCCGCCGCGCAGAAGAAAAATGCCAAAGTCTCTCGCGAGACGCGCAATTACGAAGGCCGCACGGTTTTTTTGATAGGTAACGCCTCGCAAAAAGCCGACGAACGGCGCGAAGCCGTTGCCGCTTTGGACGGCAACACGCTGGCCTTTGGCAACTTCGGCGCAGTGCGCGGCGCGATGGACGCCCGTTTGGGACGCGCCCGCGTGGATGAAAGCCTGGTGACATTAGCCGCCGGCGCGCCGGATGCGTTGTTCAGTTTCGCCGGCGTCGCGCCCGCCGATTTAACCACGGGCCTGACGGTGGAAAGCGGCGACAAAGTGATTGACATGGCGCGGGCCATTCGCCGCTTCGCCGGTTCAGTCACTACGCGCGGCCTGGAAGTTGAGGCCAAAGTCAGCGTCTTTACCGAAACCGCCGCGCAAGCCAGCGATATTGTCTCGTCGCTCAATGGTTTACGGTTGTTATTCGGCAGCAGCTTTCGCGCTGGCGGCGCGGCTGGCAAAAAGGACGCCAGCCAATTAAAAGCCTTGCTCAACCGCGTGCAAATCAACGCCAACGACGCGGAAGTGCAAGTTCGCCTGAGCCTTAGCGAAACAGAGCTGCGCTCATTGTTGCGCATCTTTTAAGGCGCGGCATTCGCGTATAATAACAGGCCGGCCATTGCTTGTGGCCGGCCTGTTATGTTTGCAAGATGGCAGGGAAGAGTGCTTATATGGAGGCGTAGCAAGTCAGTACTGCCCATACTATGAAAAAGTTACACTTGTTTCGTGGTATTTTATAGATTAGGCTTAGACTATCGGGACGCTGCCCTGTCCCATCTCCCCCTTCTTTGCTTATCACAACACAGATGATGAATAGCGGATCATACCGTTTCTGGCAACCTTTGGCCCTCGCGGGGGCTTTGGGGTTTGCATATGCGACGATGCTGGCAAAGCTCGGCGGCGATTGGTGGGAAGACCCCAACTATTCGCACGGGTTGTTAGTGCCGTTTGTGATGGCGTATCTATTGTGGGAGGAACGCGATTTTTTCCAACGCGCCACCAAACGACCCAATATTTGGTTGGGCGGGGCGCTTGTCGTCGTTGCTTTGTTGGCTTTGTGGTTGGGCGTAGCCGGCGCGGAACTTTATCTGCAACGCCTTTCCTTGTTGCTCATGCTGGCGGGTTTGACGGTTTATTTCTGGGGCTTCCCGCTCTTGCGTTGGGTAGCGATGCCTTTATTTTTGTTGTGGTTAGCGATGCCCGTGCCGGCGCTAATCTTTAATCGTATCGCATTTCCCTTGCAAATTTTCGCGTCGCGTTGCGCAGTGGGCGCGATGCAAGAGATGAATATTCCCGTCGTGCGGCAAGGTAACATCATCGAACTGCTGCCGTTGGGCGCGGCGACAACCAAAAAACTTGAAGTCGCAGAAGCTTGTAGCGGCATCCGTTCGCTGATGGCTTTGGTGACGCTGGCGGCGGTGCTGGCCTATCTGAGCCGCCCGAAAAGAGGGCAAACGGAGGTTGACGGCGGCTGGCGGTCAACGCTGACGGGTTTCAGTTTTTGGCGCGGCGTTTTTATCGTGGCGTGCGCTGTGCCCATCGCCATTTTGACCAACGCCATGCGCGTCAGCGGCACGGGCATTCTGGCGCATTACTACGGCACGCGGGTTGCCGAAGGTTTTTTTCACACCTTTTCCGGCTGGGCCGTCTATCTCGTGGCCTTTGCCTTATTGTTGGCGGCGACCTGGCTGTTTGACCGCGTGACGCGCGCGAAAACGAGGCCGGTAACTCTTTAACCACAATGGAGACAAACCGTTCCAACTTACGTTTTTGGCTGGTGTTGGCATTTTTGCTGGCGGGCGGCGGGTTTGTGCATTGGTGGCAACGCGCCGGCGAAGCGTCAGTGACGCGGCATAATTTACGCGAATTGCCGGCCCACATCGGCGTTTGGCAACAGAGCGGCCCCGACGAACGCTTTGACCAGGAAACGGAAAAAGTTCTGCGCGCTGACGATTATGTCTCGCGCCGTTATGCCGGCCCGGAGGGGACGGTTTCTCTGTACGTCGGCTATTACGCTTCGCAACGCAATGGCGCGACGTATCACTCGCCCCTGAACTGTTTGCCGGGGGCCGGTTGGGTCATGGACGGGCAACAACTCGTGACGATTCAGCCGGTTGACGGCAGACCGGCATTTACCGCCAACCGTTACATCATCAGTAACGGCGACCACCGCGAACTGCTTTTGTATTGGTACGAAGGACGCGGGCGGGCGGTGGCAAGCGAATATTGGGGCAAAATCTACACCGTTTTGGATAGCATCTCACGCCGTCGTTCGGATGGCGCGATGGTGCGCGTAATGCTCCCTCTGCGTGACTCTGAAACAGAAGCGACCCGCGTTGCCGCGCAGTTTGCGGCGGAGCTAACCCCGACTCTCCCAGACTTCATCCCGCGATGACCACCTCGCCTAACGCTTTACAAGTAAGGGTAAGACTGCTATATTCATTAGCTTGCCTTTGACCGCATAATTTTTTCGGAAACTGCAATGGCTTCATCATTTACCTAAAGCTGGAAGCCGCGCGTGAGAGTAAAGCGTGCGACTCTGCAAATGATGTTAGGAATATAGCCCCCGCCTTTTACGCCGCCCCCCGTCGGCAATTAAAATTCACCTGAACGAGGTGGGATGAAGTTTTAGTAAGTTTGGCACGGCAATGAATTGCCCTCATTGATGCTTCCAAACGAGTCCCGCGCAACGCTTTTGGCGGCGATATGCCGTGCGTTGGCAAGCAGATAGAGTGATTCGCATGAAAACGAGAGAGTGCCTGTTTACTTCCCGTTGGTTCACGTTGGGAGCGATTGCGTTGCTGGCCCTGGCTTTGTCCGGTTGCCGCAACGCTGAAACTGCCAAAGCCGAACATCTCAAACGAGGCGAAAGCCTTCTCGCCGAACAGAAATACCAGGAAGCATTGTTGGAATTTCGCAACGCGCTGCAAATTGACGAAAAATCAGGCGGCGCGCATTGGGGCATGGCCCGCGCCTTTGAAGGTCTGGAACGCTATTCCGACGCTTTTCCCTCGTTGCGCCGCGCCGCCGAATTAGACCCTAATAATTTGGATGCGCGTTGCAAACTGGGGCATTATTACTTGGCCCCCAACGAGTTACGGCCTGATTTTCTGCAAGCGGCAGAGCGGCTGGCGCAAGAGGTTTTCGCCAAAGACGCTAACCATATTGACGGGCATATTCTCATGTCCGCCATCCGTCTGGCGCAGAACCGCCACGACGAGGCGCGTAAATACATCTTGCGGGCGGTTGAGTTAAACCCGCAACGCGCCGAATCGCAACTAGCGTTGGCGCGTTTTTACGCCAAATTGGGCGACAAAGAAAATGCCGTCGCCGCTTTCAACAAAGCCATTGAAGTAGGCGGCAACAGCGCGCTTGGGTATATCGAATACGGCAAATTTCTCACTCAAGAGGGGCGTTTTGACCAGGCCGAAGCCGCTTTTCGCCGCGCCACTGAAGTTGACCCCAAAAACCGTTACGCACATCTGACGTTGGCGAGTTTTTACTTCGCCACTAAACAGAACGACAAGGCCGAAAAAGCTTTCCAGGCGATGACTGTCGCCGACCCCAGCGCGGAAGGCCGCGCATCGCTGGCCGATTTTTACGCCGCCAACGGCCAACTCGAAGCTGCCGCCAATACCTACCAACAAATACTGCAACAGTTTCCTGATTTTGAGCGCGGACGTTCGCGTCTGGGCGAAATTTTGCTGCAACGCGGCGATTTGGCCGGAGCCACTGCGCAAGCCGACGCTCTTTTCCAAAAGAGTGACGCGACAACTGCCGCGCATTTGTTGCGCGGGCGTATCCGCTTGCAGAACAACGATTTTCGCGGCGCGATGGACGATTTGCAAGAGGCCCTCAAAGCGGAACCTTCCTTGCGCGATGGCCTTTATTACATGGCCTTAGCCCATTTTCGCGCCGGTCAGACAGAACAAGCCAACACTTACACCAATGACTTAGAGCAACGCTTTCCTGATGATTTGCCAGGCAAGTTGATGCGTTTACAACTGAAAATCGCCAACGGCGATACCCGCGACGGCTTGGAACTAGCCAATAAATTGCTGGAAAAGATTGACACTGCCGCCAAGCAAGGCGCGATTTTGCCGCAGGTCGCCTCCGATTTGCGGGGCCGCGCTTTGACGGCCCGCGCCAGCGTCTATTTACAAGCGGAAAACTTCGCCGCTGCGCGCAATGATTTTAACTCCGTGCGCGAAAATCAGCCTAACATCCCCGACGCCTACACCAACCTGGCCTTGCTCGCTCGTCGGGAAAAGCGTTGGAGCGAAGCCGCCGGTTTGTATGAAAAAGCGTTGGCGATAGATAACGATAACTTTGACGCCTGGTCGGGTTATATCACCGTTGCCGGCGAGTTGAAAATATTGGGCGGGGTGCAAGGACGGCTTGAACAGGTTGTTGCCGGCCAGCCTGACAACGCGCCTTTGCAATACTTACGCGCCCAGGCTTACGCGGCTGAGGACAAAACCGGCGAAGCCGAAGGCGCGTTCCAGCGTTCGCTCACGCTGGACCAGAACTATTTGCCGGCTTACACCGGACTGGCCGCGCTCTATCTCAACCAAGGTCAGGATGGACGCGCCCTGGAGCAGTACGGCAAAATTGTCGCGCGTCGCCCCGACGACGCCAACACTTATGTTCTGATGGGTTTGGTAGAAGACCGCCGCAGCAACTTTGACGCGGCAGCGGAAAATTACCGTAAAGCTCTGGAATTTAATCCCAACCAACCCATCGCCGCTAACAATCTGGCTTGGATTTACGCCGAGTACAATAAAGGCAGCCTTGACGAAGCAATGCGTCTGGCGCAATTAGCCACGCGGCTCAAGCCCGATACGCTGAGTTATTACGATACGCTCGGCTGGGTTTATTACCGCAAAGGCTTACACGCGGCAGCCATCGAACAACTGCAAAAAGTCGCGCAAAAGGCTGGCAATCAACCCTTGTACCGCTATCATCTAGGCTCGGCCTTAGCCGGCGCGGGGCGCAAAGCTGAGGCCCGCCGCGAATTGGAAGCAGCTTTGCAACTGGGGAAAGAGAATTTTTCCAAAATTTCTGAGACGCGCCAAATTTTGGCGCAACTATAATGCCGTAAACACTATCTTAACGCGCTGTGCGGGAAATGTGCCGCCCGTGTTGAGTTCAGGAGACCTTGCTACTATGAAAGATACGCAGAAAATCTTGGTTATGTTTGCTTGCACCGCCATCGCGTGCGGCTTGGGTTGGGCTTTTTGGCATGGGCCGGAGCAGTCTCCGGTGACGCTGTTGTTCTTTGGTTTGGGGTTGGCGGTGTTGGCTTCCGTCGCCCGCAATACCGGAAAAAGAGAACTTTTGGAAAAAAACGAAGCATTACAAGTATCTAAGATTTAGTAAGTTGTGGCGAAACGCGCCGCAGCCGGTGATAAGAAAATTCAGCGCGTTTGGTTTGGCCGCATTTAGGTTGCCCCCGCGAGTGTCGCCACACAAACCGCCGCGCTTTTCATCCTCAAACAAGGAGCTTAGTCTCCGCTACTTTTAGGAGTGCCAAAATGGGTTTGGAATTTCGCCAACGCGGGCCATCAGAGTATGCCCAGAGTTTATTGCGCCGCAAATGGCTCGTCCTTCTGCCGGCTCTCGCCATCGGCTGCGCCATCGCTATTGCGGTGATGCGCTTGCCCAGCGTCTATCGTTCATCCGCATTATTAGTTGTCAAGCCATCAACTCTGACGGCGGTGCTACCCGTGACCGACCCTAACGAGATGACGCGCAAGCTCAACAGCCTGACGCAAACCGTCACCAGCCGCACCTCTTTAGAACAACTGATTAAAAAATACGGCCTTTACAAAGAGGAACGCGAACGCGGTATGTCAATGGACGCCATCATTACCAAAATGGCGACCAAAGATGTGGAAGTCGAGATGAATGTCCGTAACGAGGTCATCAATGGTTTTACCGTCTCTTTTCGCGGGCGCGACCCGCGCACGGCGAAAGCGGTGACTGAGGAATTGGCCGGTAATTGTGTCACCGAAGTAGTGCGCAATGCCGCCGTAGATAATGACCAGAACAAAAAGTTCTTTGAGGGTGAACTCAAGAAGTACCAGGACGAAATGGAACTCGTGGAAAGAGAACGGCTGGACTTTTTGCGCAATAACCTGTCTAACCTACCCGACGGGCAAGCGGCCATCGTGGAGCAGTTAAGCGGGTTGCGCGACCAACAGAAAACGCTGTACAGCGAAATCGGGCGTCTGCGCGACCAGGTCACTTTCCAAAAAACGCTTTTGAGCGCCAGGCAAGATGACGTGCAACGGCGGATTAACACAGCCCGCAACGAAGTGCCGGACGACATCACCAATTCACAGGCTTATGCCGAATTGATTAAGCTAAAATCTACTCTGGAAAATGACCTCAAGCAATTGCTCAAAGTGTTCAAGGAAAAAAACCCCGATGTTATTTCCAAACGCGAGCAGATTGCCAATGTTGAGCAAAACATTGAGCAAGAACGCCAGCGTCAACAGCAACGCGCCGACAAAAAACAGGCCGCCACGATTGAGAGCCTGAGCATAAACACGCCTGAGACAGCCACCATTGGTGCCAATATAGACGGTTTGGAAAACGAGCGGCGACGACAGGAAGCCTTACTTGGGCAGGTTGATAGAGAGATTTCTTCAATTAACCAGCGTTTGAGTAATATCCCTAGCGTGCAGGTTAATCTGGAAGCCATTAACCGCCGTTTCCAGACTGCTAACACGCAGTACAACGGTCTTCTGGAAAAAAGCCAAAAGGCCGGTTTGATTAACGCGGCTGACCAAAACAGTCGCGGCGAAGCCATCATTTTGCAAGACGCGGCTAACTTGCCGCAGACGCCGGTTGCGCCTAAACGCCCCGTTTTGATTGGTTTAGGACTATTTCTCGGATTAGGCGTGGGTGTTTTTCTCGCCTTGTTTGCCGAAGCCCCGCGCTTTTTTACCATCCAAACAATGGATGACGCCGAACATTACACGGGTTTGCCTGTGTTGGTGGCCTTGCCGGAGTTAATGACGCCGCAAGAATCAAAGCGCCGTCCGCGTATTCACCTCGTCTATTTAGTAGCGGGCGTGTTGGTCTCTCTCGTCAGCATTCCCGTCCTCGTCAAAGCCTTGAGCATCACTCAGTTGTTTGAACGCTTTGTCCTGTAATTTCTTTGCGTTGCGTGTCCGGCAACAATGCCGGACACGCAGACTCGCGCCTTTGCCTCGGCGCACTATCGAAGGAGTTGAGAAAGTGTATCTCGATTATTACGGTCTAAAAGAGTTGCCATTCGCGCTAACGCCTGACCCGCGTTACCTTTACTTTACCCCGTCACACACCGAAGCCATTGCTAACCTGCAATACGGCATCGAAAGCGGACGCGGCCTGATTGTCATTACCGGCGAAGTCGGAACCGGCAAAACCACAATTTTGCGCTGGATGTTGAGCCGTCTCGACCGCACGGTCATGTCGGCTTACATCTTCAACCCGCGCCTGTCAGTGCCGGAGTTTTACCAACACGTCGCCACGCTGCTGGATATACGCAACTGGGAATCGAAATCTGATTTGCTGATGGCGTTAGGCCAGACGCTGGAATCGCGCCACGCGCGCGGGCTGCGCACTGTGCTGGTAGTGGATGAAGCGCACGGACTTTCGGCTAATGTGCTGGAAGAAATCCGCCTCCTGCTCAATTTCGAGACGGATACTTCCAAGCAATTGCAAATTGTTCTGGCGGGTCAGCCGGAAATGCGCGAGGTGCTGAACAATCCTGAATTGCGCCAACTCAAACAGCGCATCGCCTTGCGCTGCGAGATTGCGCCGCTGCCTGACACCGAAGAAACCGAGCGTTACATCGTCTCGCGCCTCTTGGTGGCGGGCGCGCGCCACACCAATATCTTTGAGCCGGAAGCGGTGGATTATATCTTTCGCTGTTCCGAAGGCATTCCGCGCCAGATAAATAATCTCTGTGACAACACATTGCTGGCTGGTTTTGCCGCCGGCGAAAAGACTATCAGCCGCGAAGTGGTGGAAGAAGTTGCGGAGACTTTTGATATGCTGCCGCGTTCGGAGTTTGCCCGTCTGCCAGCCCCCCAACGCGCGACGACGGCCCCGGTGCTGAGTTCCGCCGGTCACGCCGATTTACTCGCCGCGCAAAGCGGGCCGGCTTTGTCTGTGCGCGACTTTACGGTTCGCGGCGAAAATGGCGCGGGCGAAGAAGATTCTAAACTGGCCTATCTGCGTCCCAACTCTTACGGGAGGTAATTGAATTATGAGCCGTATTTTTGAAGCTATGAAACGCGCGGCGGCCCAACCCGGGCAAACCGCGCCGGCGTCCGACTCGCTTGCCGCCGACGCAACGGATAAACCGAATGTCTATGACGCGCTGAAGCGAATTGTTGAGAAAAACAGCGCCCAATCGCCATTGCATAATATCTCGTCTATTGGCGCGCCGTCCGCTTACACGGATGAGAACGCGCCCCGGCGGACTAGCGGTCTGCCCTCAATTTCTGCGGTTTCAGCGTCCACTGCGCACACCGAACAAGCTACCGGGAAGGCACTCCCTGGCGGCATAATTTCGCGTGATGTTGGGGCAACTTTGGGCGCTGCCGGTACGACGCGGCAGCCGGGAAACTACGCTTCGGTGGAAATTTCTCCGGCCCGCGTCGAACCACATCTGGTTTCGATTACGCAACCGCGTTCGGCCTATACCGAACAGTTCCGCACGCTTCGTTCGCGTGTCTTACAAGCCGGCGAGAAGCGCGGCGTGCAGGTTATCGTAGTCACCAGTTCCGGCGTGGCCGAAGGCAAAACGCTGACTTCGCTGAACTTGGCTTGGATGCTGGCGCAAACCGAGGGCGTCAACGCGCTCTTGATTGATAGCGATTTGCGCCGCCCCTGCGCCGCGCAATACTTGGGCTTGCAAGCCCCCAACGGCCTTTCGGAAGTCTTGGGCGGAAACATTGACATTGACAAAGCCATTGTGCGGCTGGAACCGGCGGGTCTCTATCTTTTGCCCGGCGGCGCGGCGCGCGCGAATGTGGCCGAGATGCTGGCCGGCCCGACTTTCGGCAAACTGCTCAAACAGGTGCGCCAGCGTTTCGATTACATCATCATTGACGCGCCGCCGATGGGCGTTTTCTCTGACGCCAACACGCTCATTAACCGCGCTGACGGCGCGTTATTGGTGGTGCGGGCGAACAAGACCAAATATAAATCCGTCGAACGCTTGTTGGACGGCGTGCCCCGCGAACGGATGCTCGGCGTCGTGCTGAACCACGCTGAGGAAAAGATGCCGGAAGATAGCTATTACGGCTACGGTTACGGTTATCGTCCGTTTGAGAAAAATCAGAACGCGCCCGAACAATTGGAGGAAGCCGCCGCCTAATGATTGCCGCCCGCCAAAAAACGCGGACTTATTTGCTCCTGTTAGTTGAAGCATTCTTGCTTTACAGCAGTATGATGGGGGCTGTCTATCTGCGTTTCACAATGGGCGAGATGCGTTATGAGCTCATCGAACGCTACGGCTTTCTAAAAGCTCTGTTAGCGGCGGGGGTTTGCCTGGCGGCCTTCTACTTTTACGACCTCTACGATTTCGTCGTCATCCATGACCGGCGCGAACTAATCTTGCGTTTAGTGCAAGCCCTCGGCGTGGCGTGGGTCACACTGGCCTTGATTTTCTACGCCTTGCCGCAAGTGATGATTGGGCGCGGCGTCTCGCTGATTGCCCTGGCGTTGGCCTTGCTTTCGATGATTGTGTGGCGGCTGTTAGTGCATTGGGTCATGGGCCATCCCGATTTTGGCGAGCGCGTGTTAATAGTCGGCACGAGTCCGATGGCGATTGAACTGGCGCGCGAAACATATGAACGGCGCGATGCCGGTTATCGCGTTGTCGGTTTTACCAGCAGCGACCCGGACTTGTTGGGCAAAAGCCTTTTTAACCCGAAAGTGGTAGGCCTTAGCACGGATTTGGGCGAGATTGTCAAGCGTGAGAAAGTTGACCGTATCGTTGTGGCAATGGCGCAAAGGCGCGGTCAGTTTCCCACCGAACAACTCTTAGACCTGAGCCTTTCCGGTGGCGTTTCCATCGAAGAAGGCGCGTCCTTTTATGAACGTCTGACGGGCCGCGTGCATCTGGATATGCTGCGCCCTTCGTGGCTGATATTCAGCGGCCCCGGACAACAGGCGCGTCTGCAATCATTGATTCGCACTATTGTCCATCGTGGCGTGGCTTTGTTTGGCGCTCTTGTCTCGCTGCCAATTACAATACTGACAGCCATACTTATCAAATTGGAATCGCGCGGGCCGGTGTTTTACGCGCAGGAACGGGTCGGCGAAAATGGCCGGACGTTCATGGTTTACAAGTTTCGTTCGATGCGGACGGACGCCGAAAAGGACGGCCCCGTGTGGTCTTCTGCCGGCGATAGCCGCGTTACGCGGGTTGGGCGCGTCATCCGCAAACTGCGGGTTGACGAGGTTCCGCAATTCTGGAACATCTTGCGCGGCGACATGAATTTCGTCGGCCCGCGCCCCGAACGCCCCCACTTTGTTGAGCAATTGGCCGAAGAAATTCCTTTTTACGAGCAACGCCATTTACTGCCGCCGGGTCTAACGGGCTGGGCGCAAATCAAGTATCCTTACGGTTCAACCATCGAGGACGCGCGCCAGAAATTGCAGTACGATTTGTACTACATTAAAAACCAGAGTCTGACGCTGGACGCAATAATCATTTTCGAGACCGTCAAAACGGTGGTCTTCGGACGCGGGCTGTAAACTCCCGCAAGCCTTTGGAGTAAAAGAAGTTATGAAACGCAATAGCAACCTCTTCGCGTTATGCCTGGCCTTCTGTGTGTCCGTTGCGGCACAAACGCCGATGACAAAACCTTCGCCTGAAGTCGTTCTGCCTTCCGGCGAAATGTCGAAGGAAATGCCCAAAAAAGAAGAAATGGCGACACCCAAACCGGCAGAGACGCCAGCCAAAACCTTGACGGCAGAAGAAAAGGCGTTACAGGATTACTATAAGTCGCTGCGCGCGGTGGAATATCGCCTCGGCCCCGAAGACACGATTTCCGTAACGGTTTTCGGCCAGGACAAGTATTCCCGCGCCAATATCACCGTGCCGCCGGATGGTCGGATTGGTTTGCCGCTCATTCAGGAAGGCGTGCAGGTTATCGGCAAAACGCCGCAGGAAGTTCAGGATGAAGTCTCCAAAAAGTTAGAAGAATTCATCATTGACCCAAAAGTAACGGTAACATTGGACAAAGCGGCCTCAGCGCGTTACGGCATTATCGGTAATGTCAGCGCGCCCGGCGCAAAGATAATGACGCGCCGCATGACTCTTTTTCAAGCCATTGTCGAAGCCGGAGGAGTTCTTAGCACCGGCAACAAAGAAAAGGTCGTCTTATTGCGTTTCAAAGAAGACGGGCAACCGCTGCCCATAATTTTCGACCTAAAAGCTTACGAAAAGGGTAAGAGCAAACAAGAGATGGTTTATCTGGTGCCGGGCGACACGATAGTTGTGCCGGGCAAAAGCTTCTCAGTCAAGGATTTGGATAGCTGGATGCGGATACTTTCACCCATCGGCGCAGTGCGCACCTCGGTTCCCGGTATTCGTTAATTATAGCAGCGTTTAGAGTTACGGCTTTAGCCGTGTCTTTTCACGGTTAAAGCCGTAACTCTAAACATTTGCGGTTGTTTATGAACGGTTTTTTTCACAGCGCGGCGCGTTTAGCGGCAGTTGTTATCCTGGCTTTTAGCTTGACGGCGAATCTGTCGGCGCGTGATTGGGTCAAGCAAAAATCCGGCACGCTGTCGTGGCTGTACAGC
>JAYVJN010000559.1:0-3005 GCA_043769325.1 Acidobacteriota bacterium | reverse complement strand
TCATATTAATTATAAATCCTGATTTCAGTAGCGTTTACAAAGTCAATTAAATCAATATCAAAAATCATTTTTCAAATCTAATTTTGGCGAAGGTATTGTTATGTATAAAAGCACAGAAATTTTGGAATGCGATTTTGAATTCAAATGCCCTAAGAAATGGCAAGAATTGACCGTTCTAAGCGACCCAGACAAAAGATTCTGTGAAAGTTGCACAAAAGAGGTATATTTTGTCTCCAATAAACAAGAGCTTGAAGTACAAAAGAAACTAGGAAGGTGCGTGGCAGCAGACGTTTATAGTGATGAACTGGCAATGGGAATTACGATTGCAGGCGGTATTACTCCAAATGGTTCTTCTGAGGTTCATGTTTTTGGTAATCACGAAAACGCAAATGAAATAATCGTTGCCTTGAATTATCTGCAAAAGAAACGAAAGCGAGAAAAAGATAAAAAGATAGATTCCTAAGTTTCTGGTTGGGCTTCTAACAAAACTCCTCGCGCCTTTCTTAAACCTACCACTATGCTGGCCCGCAACTTTCTCTTTGCCTACCCGATAATTATCAAGTTGAAGTTATTTCATTTGGTTTTGCAGGAGAATAGAAAACATGGCACTCGACGGTGTACGCAACGAACCCGTAAACAACACCCAACCGGCCGAAACAGCTAAACCGGCGGAAGCCCCTAAACCGCAAGCCCCGCAAGCGCAAGCCCCTGACGCCAAAGGGGTTGACCAGGCTACGGCGAATTACAAGGCGGATGATACCGCCGAAACTCCGACAACTGCGCCAACCGCAGACCCCAACCTGCAAACCGAAGTGCAAAACAAACGCATCGAAGCCCAATTGACCGAAGGGGCCAAGCCCGCCGACCCGACCATTACGGTAAGCGGCGACAACGTAACGATTGAAACCGGTGCCGACGACGACACCGTTAAAGTCAGCCAAGACGCCAAGAGCGGCGAAGTTACTGTCAACGTCAACGGCAAAGATTACAAATACACCGGCGCACAGAGCGAAAATATCACTATCCGCACCGGCCAGGGCAACGACGTAATCGAAGTCGGCAAAGATGTTACGGTCAGTTTCCGGCTGGAAGGCGGCGAAGGCGACGACACTATCACCGGCGGCGCAGGGCGCGATTACATCAACGGTTCCAAAGGCAACGACACCTTGAACGGCGGCGGCGGCGACGATGTAATTTATGGCGGCGACGGCGACGATTTCATCAACGGCAACGACGGCAACGATTATCTGGACGGCGGCAAAGGCAACGATTCCATGTTCGGCGACGCCGGCAACGACATCGTTTCTGGCGGCTTGGGCGACGATTGGGTCAGCGGCGGCACGGGCGACGACCATCTCTATGCAGGCGGCGGCAAAGATACACTGACCAACCTGGGCGGCAACGATACGCTCTATATGCAAACCGCCCAAGATAAAACGCTGCTGGCCGGCGGCGCGACAAATAAAGTAGTAAATGTGGAGTTGATTGGCAATCCGGGCGAAGTAAGCGTAAAAATCGAAGGTTCGGACGAGTTCAAAGAGCGCGTCGAAGCCGACCTCGAATTTTACCGTTCCTCGCCGACGGGCCGCGCCATGCTCGAATCGTTTGACCAGCGCAACAAAGAAACCGGCTCTGAAGGTTTTTCCCTCTTTGGCGTAACTGTCGGCGGGAAAGAAGGTTACACCGTCACAATTCGTGAAACGGATTCCGGCGCGTCGGCCGGGCCAACCGATAGGCCCAAGACCTGGCTGGACGCAACCGGCAAGCCTGGCGAAGGTTCTTCGGGAAGCGTCAATTATCCGGTGGCCGAACGCACGCTCTATGGCAATGACCCGAAAAACCCTAACGATAATTGGAACGACGCCCCGCCGAGCCTGATTCTCTATCACGAACTGGCGCACAATTACGATTACCTGCACGGGACGCTGGCGCCGGGAACTTACAACGGCGCGGACAAAGTTGATGCCGGGCTGAACAATCGTGAGCGCGTGGCAACAGGCTTGCCCATTGACCACGACAACGACCCCAAAACGCCGGAACAGCGTTTGCCGCAGCATCCTTATATTTACACGGAAAATGCGCTGCGCGAGGAGTTAGGTTTAGAACTTCGCCCCAGCTACGGCAACCCGAATCCGTAACAAACAGTTCAGAGTTACGCTTTCAGGCGTGATTTCCGTAGGCTGACACGGCTGAAGCCGTAACTCTAAACGCTGGACAATTACGCGCCGGAAGCTGCAAGTATTTGCGGCTTCCGGCGTTCTTGCTTAGGCTGGTGTTAAATCATCTTTGGTAAGGAGTTTATATGAAGTTTATCTTTTTGTTGGCTATCACCTTGTTTGGCAACGCGGCGGATTCGTGCGATAAACAGGCAAAACAATCGCCCCGCCCCACGCCGGAGCAAACCGCTATGGAAACTAAGAAAACTGACCTTTCACTTACAGTCACCGCGCAGCAAACCGGCAAAACATTATCATTGACCTATCGGGCCGTGAATAACTCAAAAAACTCGCTCGTTTTGTTGAATCGCTTGCCCAATCGCGGCGCGGACGCGCAAAGCGTCGGGCCGAATAAGGTTTATCTTGTGCCGCAAGCCGACGGCTCCATTGAAATCAGCAAACGCGCCATACTGCCGCCCGATGATATTGACGCGGCTGCGTTGATACTGCCGTTGGGCATGAGACTGGAACCAGGCAAGGTATTTTCCGAAACCGTCACGCTCACTCTGCCACTGGCACTGAGTCACCCTTATTCTTCCAGCAAAACATTGGCGGCGATGCCGGAAAAACCGGCCCGCGTCAACTTCTGTTTAGGCTATGTGCCAGGCGCGGCGGCTACCCGCGATGCGGAAATACACGGCGAAAAACTGGTTTACGCCAGTGTCGCCGCTTTGCAAAAACAAGATTTGGCGTGCGCGGAAGTCAGTTTTTAAGCTGCTCACGGCATACCCGAAAAAGTTTTGAGTCCCGCCTTCAGGCGGCTCCGACTCGCTTCTGTAGCCGCCTGAA